>NZ_JADDIL010000101.1:0-24313 GCF_020826795.1 Microtetraspora sp. AC03309
ACCGGCCATTGAGGACCCGTCGATAGCCGCCTAAAAGATCTTGATCCACAGGTCTTGACGATTGCTCGAGCTACCCCGACCACCAACTCAAGCGGCTACTTGAGAACGGCACCCGGATCCGCTGCCTCTTCCTAGACCCCAAGGGCGAAGCGATCAAAGCGCGGGAGCGGGAAGAGAGCTACACCGACGGCACGCTCCAGACGCTGACCGCCCTCAACATCAGCATGTTGACCCGCCTCAAAAGCAGACTCGCCCCCGAGGCCGCCAAACGCCTTGAGATCCACGTCTACGACGAGACCATCCGGTTCAACATCCTGATCGTGGACGGCACGACATGCGTGGTTCAGCCGTACCTGCCAGCGGCCCGCGGAGTGGACTCACCTACGCTCGTCATCACCGACAACACCGCCGCTGACGGCCTGTTTCCCGTCTTCGATCAGGTCTTCACCTCTATGTGGGGCGGAGCAAACCCGTATGACCGTTGACGCCCGCGCGCTACTGCCCATAGCCGAGCAGGCCGTCACCATCGCCAGTGAAATCGTCCGAACCCGGCTCCCCGGAACCGTCACCACCAAAGGCGACCGCGACATGGTCACCGAGGTTGATTACGCCGTCGAGCACGCTGTCCGCGAGTTCCTGTCCCGCGAGACACCTGAGATCGGGTTTCTCGGCGAAGAGGAAGGCATCAGCCGTACGGGCGACGGGCTCATGTGGGCACTCGATCCGGTGGACGGGACTGCCAACTTCACCCACGGCATCCCGCTCTGTGGCATCTCCCTTGGTCTCGTGGACCACGACCGATCGATCCTCGGAGTGATCGACCTGCCGTTCCTCGGCTCGCGGTACGCAGCAGCCGAAGGAGCCGGAGCCACCGCCAACGACCAGTCGATCAGCGCCAGCGGCACAGATGCTCTGGATGCCGCGATCGTGTCCGTAGGGGACTACGCCGTAGGCAACGGCGCGGAAGCCAAGAACCGGGTACGTCTGCCGCTCAACTACCAGCTCGCCACCCGAGTGCAGCGAGTCCGAATGTTCGGATCAGCCGCCGTCGATCTCGCCTGGGTCGCCGAAGGAAAGACCGACGCCTGCATCATGCTGTCCAACAACCCCTGGGACACCGCCGCAGGCGTCCTCATCGCTCGCGAAGCCGGAGCCATCGTCACCGACATCGACGGAAGCCCGCACAGCACCAAGTCCCGCGCCACGATCGCTGCTGCCCCGAAGATCCTCGCCGATCTCGTCGAGCTCGTCGCCGGAGCCAAGAAGGACGCAGACCGCGGCGCATAGCTTGCAAATTGTTTAATGCCGCCGGATTTGGGGATGAGGTCGCGCCATTGCAGGAGAAGTCTGCACTATACGGGCGATGACGATAGGCGCGGATCCATTCGCATCGGCCACCTGGGCGAACTGCACAGGGATATGCCCCAGTGCCTGCGAAGGTCGGACTTGCTAGCATGATCGAAATGACGGCACGGGACCAGGACGCCTACGCCGGAAGAGGCGCCACCCGCCGAGGAGGGGGCACCGTGGCGGAACGCGTCGTCGAGCTCATCGATCAAGTTCTTGTCGATCACCGCGAGCTCATGCTGCTGGACTGGGACGGCGGCAACGGGCAGCCAGAAGGAGGCCTTTCGCCATTCGACCTTGCGGACCAGGCGAATAGCTCTGGGGCCTGGTTCCTGACCAGTGGGAACGTCGCCTTCATTGTCGGCGGACACTCCTTCCATAAGGCGACCGTCGTCTTGGAACGCTGGGACGGTGAGCCACCGCAGGATGAGGGATGGGCCAAGGTCGTCGACGCGACCATGTTCTTGTCTTCCGGCGTGGTGTATGTGACAGGAACCGCCGGTCCGCCCTCGGGCAGGATGCTCAACCTTCAGGCACGCGGACAAGAGTGGAATGTTCGCGCCGGCGTACGCTCACTCGGTAACGGCCCGACGGGTGAGTATCCACCAGACAACATCGAAGAGTTTCGCATGCAGTTCTGGATTTGCGCCGGTTTGATAGACTCACCAGGGCTTGAAAACGTGCGGCGGCGTAGGCGCCGCGGACTGTAGACCCTCCGTTTTGCGTGCGCCAGACAATTCAGCATTGCCGAATTGTTCTCATAAGTATCAAGGGCGGCGCTCCGCGCCGCCTCGCGGCCCTGCGCCCGCTCGGCGGCCGGGCATGCGGCCTGGGGGCCGGTCCCGGCCGCCGGCAGCTCAGGCCGCACGTAGCGCAAGGTTCCTGCCGCCCAATTCATTCGTCACTTAACAGGACGCCTGTTTCGACCTACGCCGCCATAGACTCAGGCCTTCATTCAAGGCCGTTCGCGTTCCGTCCACGCGTTGGACCGCGCCCGGCCGATAGTGCTGCACACGAGGGTCACACCGTTGAGGCTGAGAAAAACGAACAAGTGCCACGATGGCATCACGAACCTAGAGGATGCCAGCCCGAAGCAGATCCCCGCAGCGAGCCACCCGCAACTAATCAGCAGGAAGCCCATACCTACCTTGAACCAGAGCGAGCGCCGATACTCTTGCACGGCACAGACTCTTTCACGGAATACGCGGTGCCGAAAGATCACCCCTGGTGAGGGTTAGTACCTGCTCGAAAGCATGCCTCCGGCGGGGGCCTCGGCTCCGGGATGATCGCCCGCGCGTGAGATGGGGTCCGTAGCTGGCTGAGGTGGAAGCCTGATCGTCCCGCATGCCACGACCCAGGCAAGCCCAGCAGACCGACTCCTACGGCTCAAGCCCGTCCGTGACCGTTGGCATCCGGTGATCGAGGAACGGCGACCGGCTCGCGTACACGCGAAGACGGGCTTGCCCCTCCGTCGCCGGCCCGCTGCCGCTTCGCGGTGGCTCGAGGCACACGGGAAGATCAGGAGCCGAAGGCGTGCGCAGAGCGCGCATTTCAAGATCCGGCACATACGCGGAACGCCGCCGATGGAAGATGGTCGAAGCGGCGCCGGGCCGCAGGTCAGAGGCCCACTCCCCCGTCAAGATCAATCCCACTCATAATCCGAAGCCGCGTGCCGTTGTGTGCCCGTACGGTCAGCGATCATTGGGGGACTCACGGCGACTGGATCGGCACACGCCCGGGTCAGCGTTTTCGCAGCTCAGACCGCATGATCTTGAAAGACTTCCCAAGCTGACAGTGCAGGTTCGGTATGGCGAGAATAGGCGCATGGCCTATGACGCAGACGACCCCAGCGGACTCGTTGGTGAGGAACTGAACACCGTCGCATTCGTGATGGACTACGTCGAGTTCCACTTCAACGGACCGAAGCTCACAGCGCTCACGGACCCACACGTACAGATCGGTTCCCAGACCTGGATCTTCCCCCAGGCAGGATCACGAGACGCCCTGTGCACCCTCATCGGGCGAACGGTCCAAGCTGTCAGCATCAAGACCAATGAGTGCATCCTGCTCGACTTCGGCGAAGCCATACTGACCATCCCCCTCGATGAGGACAATCGTCACGGCCCGGAGGCCGCGCACTTCTTCCCTGTCAACAGGGACGGGAGTTGGCGTCCGGAGGGGATGAGGATCTGGTAGTCGCCGTTGGCCTGCGATCAGGAAGGCTCAGGCACGGTGGCGGTTGCAGTTTGGGTTGCAGTTCGGGGCAGTCCAGAGCCGTTCAGATCGGACCGCGCATGAGCGCCCTGCATTGAACTGCCCTGAACCATGATCCGCCGAGCTTTTAATCCGCGAGCACACGACACCGGTATCGGAAGCAAAGCGCACGGGTTGGCGCCCCGCTACCATCTTCCCGTATCCGGGAGGATCCAGCGCATGGACGCAATGCAATTCGAGGAAAACGTGCTGGAACCGTACGGGTTGCTGCCCGTCTTCTGCGGCACCTGGTGTAGCGAGCCTGATGTGCTGGAGGTGGCCCGCAGGTTGGGCGCTGACCCGTCCTCGGCCGAGCCTGCCACCTGGCAACTACGGGAGGAGGACACTGTGCTCATCGGCAACTTCGGCGCCTGGACGCTGGCGCTGGAGGAACAGCTCTGGAGGGGCAATGACAGGCAGACCCTCGGGAACCTGTCGAGCGGCGGCCATCAGGCGCTGAACTACTGGTGGGACGTCAATGGCGTTAGCTCCTTCATGTACGCTGCCGACGGCCGGCTGCTGGTCCGCTTCGAACCGGCCATGGGCCTGCGCGCCCACTGGTCAGGCGAAGACCCACAGGCATTAACCCCCTACCTGAACGGCCTCCCCCTAGGCGAAGGCACAGCCGACGACAGCCAAGCCCGCCTGGCCACCTTCGTCCTCATCAGACGCCTGACCGGCCACATCCTCGACAAAACCTGGCTCGACGCAGAACATCAGAGCTTTTGGCTCACCTGAAACCGGTGTAGCCGCACGCGACGATGCTGACGATCGTCACCAGCGCCGAGTGACGAGGGGTTAATCACGGTCACTCATGACCCGTCCAAAGCAAAGGTCAGCGCCACTACGAGCCGTGATCCATGCGATTCCCAAGCTGACAGCGCGGGTTCGATCCCCGTCACCCTCTCCAAACTCCAGGGGGCGATAAGCCACACCAGTGGATCATGCGCACTACGCGCTGAGCCTCTGGCACGCATACCGCTGATCAGGGTCTCTGAACTCCATGCCGTTCTCATCGAGAGCGTTGTAAATCATCACGCGGCCGTGCGGGAAGAGGAATCCGACAGCCACCATCCCTTGCGCCATGTCCTCATCCGTCCACGTCAGAAGCTCCACGGCCTGCAGCCTCTGCCCCTGTAATTTCGCCAGCTCGTCAGGCACGCCCCCTCGCCATGCCAGCCGGAATCCATCCCCCGCCCAATCCAGCGGCCGAGCCGGATCGACCGTGTTCCACGTGATCGAGATTTCATCGAAGTTCTGGTGGACGATCTCGACCTGCTCGCCCTCGAAGTCCAGCAGGACCAGGCCATCGCAGAACCAAACATCCTCGTCGAGGTCCCACACCAACAGAGCGCGGGTCAGCCTCCGCCCTTCCAGCATGGCCAGTCTCCGACTATGTGCGGCGGCGACCGCTGAACTCCCGCTCAACCATGCGGGCCTGTATCCACTGACCCCGAAGTCGAACATCTGACGATCATGCCGGGAGTTGGCATAAGGACGTCAAGCCCATACGAGCATGCTGTGGCACCGACAGGGAGAGCCGGCGTCCGTGCCAGAGCGTGCCAGAGTTGAGGGAGAAACGGCGTCACTCACGGGGACTGACGGTTACTCGACCCGCTCTCACCTGCACCCCCGTTTCTCCAGCTCAGCACGGCAAGATCAGCAGCCTATTCTAGTTTCTCGGGATGTGCAGCCACGAGTACAGCCAACGGGGTGAACGACGGCGGAACTCGGCGGACGTCCACGGACACCGCCTTTTGATCCGTAGGTTCAGGGTTCGAATCCCTGGCGCCCCACCACCACTGAGCTGGGCGTTCTCCTCAACGAGAGATCGCCTGATCATGGCCTGGGACACGGATGGGTCACACCTGGGTCATCCAGCCGCATCGCCCTCGGCGCACCTTGCGGGCGGTTCTGCGCGCCGCCGACAACACCAGGCGTGCCGTCGCCCTGGCCGCCCGGTGATGCAGCTCCGGTAGCACCGAGGTGTAGGTGTCGGCGGTCAACACGATGCTGGCGTGCCCGACCTGATCCTGTAACACCGGCAGATCCACATGCGCGGCCAGCGCCATCGTGACCGCACCGTGCCGCAGGTCGTGCAACCGCACCGGCGGCAGCCCGCTCCTCTCCACCAGCCTATGGAACCGGTAGGTCAGATAGTCCGGCGCCACCGGGCTGCCGCCCCGGCGAGTGAAGACGTGCGCCGTGTCGTCCCAGGCCTCCCCGC
Source organism: Microtetraspora sp. AC03309 (assembly GCF_020826795.1). Classification (NCBI taxonomy): domain Bacteria; kingdom Bacillati; phylum Actinomycetota; class Actinomycetes; order Streptosporangiales; family Streptosporangiaceae; genus Microtetraspora; species Microtetraspora sp. AC03309. The sequence goes on from NZ_JADDIL010000101.1 coordinate 5,828, forward strand.
GACATGCCTTCTCCGCCCGCCGGTCGCGTTCATGACGGCGTAGCAACCGCACCGTCTGCGGATCCAGCGCGACCGTGCGCCTGCCAGCCGCGCTCTTGGGCGGGAACGGGACCAGCTCCCCGCCGACGTGCACCAACTGCTGGACCACGGCGAGTTCGGCCGTCTCCAGGCTGAGATCCACCCAGCGCAGGCCGGCCAGTTCGCCCCGGCGAAGCCCGCGAAGTGCGGCCAGCCACCACAGCGGGAACAGCGGATCCCGCGGACGCCATCCAGGAAGGCCACGAGCTGCGGAATAGTCCACACCGCCACCGTGGGCCTCTCCCCTGTGGCCTTCCACGCCGCCACCCACCGGTCGGTCCATACCTGCGCCCTCGGACGCGGCGCGGCAGGCAACCTCAGGCCGCGGGCGGGATTGCTGTCGATCAGCCCTTCCCGGACGGCCTCGCTCAAGGCGGCCCGCAGCGTGGCGCGGATCCGCTCCCAGCGACGCCGCCGCCAGCGGTCTGCCGTACCGATTCCGACGTCCGGCCAACGCCGTGAACATTCGCCGTACATCGCGGGCGGACAGTTCCGACAGTACGATCCGTCCCAGCGCCGGGACCAGGTGCAGCCGGACGTGATCCGCATACCCCTGACGCGTCCTCGGCCGGATCCCCTGATCGGTCGCCAACCAGTACCGCAGCCACTGCGCCACCGTGCACCAAACTCGGTGTGGGGGAGCCGGTCGGGGCGTTTGACCACTTCGCCACACGCGAGCGGCCCGAACGCAGCCATGACGTCGATGCCGTGAGAGGCTTCGAAATCAGCCATGCGGATAGCCCCCAGGTGCAGGCCCGTCTGGAGGATGAGAAGGAGGGGATGGTGGGCAGGATCGGGGACGACAAGGTGGAGAACGCTCTCGCCGAGCTGGCCCGTCGCAACCCAGAGGAGGCCGATCAGGCGCGCGCCGTGTTCGATTCGCTGACCTTCGGGGAAGGAGTCGAGACCGTCACCCTGTACGGGCTCCAGTACTGGCTGTGGTACCTGCTGCCGACCAAGTGGTGGACCGACCTGACCGAACACCAGCAGCTCGCCACCGCGCTCGGTGCGTTGTTCGACCTGCTGGAAATGCCACGGTACGCCGCCGCCTGCACCTCCGAGACAACCAAGCAGGTCCTGATGGCCTGGCACCAGGGCCGCGACGCCGGGTTCAAGGCGTTGGAGAAGGCCATGAACGCCTCCGGCGTACAGCCGCCCGATGTCGAGGAGATTTTGACCTGGGGGCGGGTGATGGGCGTTCAGGAAAGTGATGCTTTCCAGGCGACAGCGGCCCATCTGGAGATGGCGATCGCGGTGGGTGAGTTCGCTCCTGGCGCCCGTGGCTGGCGCGCAGACGCCGAGCGGATCACCGGCGAGTTCCTCACCTCCCCTTGCGCCGCGGGCGAGCAGAGCCGGCTGGAACGCATTCACTCCGAACGAATGGAAGGCTGGGCCCGGTCCCGTGGGGCGGCCCGCGCCCGCCTCACGAAGATGATCGCCTCGCGGATCATGTCACCGGCGCCGGTTCCCGAGGATGCAGAGATGCGGCTGGCACCGGTCCGCTGGCTGCTGACCTTGGCGGCTACCGACGGCGGCGTCCCGCTCACCGCCAACCACACCCTGGCCAGGGCCGTCGTCGCCGAAGGCTGCCGTCGCTTCGGCTGGCTCACGTTGACCGGCAGACCACGCTCCGAGTCCGACATCCCCGAAGCCTGGACCCTGCGAGAGTTTGTCCGGCAGCTCGGTGCCGTCCGGCGCAGCAAGCGTGCCCTGGTCCTCACTCCGGCGGGCAAACGCTTGGCAGGGGCCGATACGGCCACACTGTGGTCGGCCGTGACGGCCGCGCTGATCCCATCCGATCCCGCCGAGGGCGTCGCGGCGGAGGTCATCTTGATGCTGCACCTCACCGGGGGGCCCACCGGCTATCTCGAGCGGCGCGCCGCCGTTGCTGAGACCATGGCCGGTGAGGGCTGGCATGACCCTGCCAGCGGAGCGCCCATCCAGGTGGATGACGTCGGCTGGCTCATGGGCGCGATCCACCGCCGCCTGGATCTGCTCGGCCTGTTGCACCGGCAGCGCAGCCTGGGTGATCCCGGCGACCACCTCACCGACGCCGGGCGCGCCGCCGCACAGGCGGCACTCCGGGCCCGTGCCCTGCGGCCACGCACCGATGTCGGATCCGGATAGCCCGACAAGGCGTACCTTCGTCGGCTTTCGGAGGCGCTCCGCCGTCGACTGATGACGGTCGCACTGGCAGGTGCCGGTTACCACCTCGGGCTACGATCGTTGCCCGTGCAGCGGATGAATCGAGAGCAGTTCTATGCCACGCTGGCTCCCCTCGATGAGGAGCGCTTGAAGAAGACGCTCTGGACGCTGTATTGGCGCGGATCCGCTCAGCTGAGGGAGAGGATCGAGGCAGAGCTGACCCCAGAGGAGCACAAGCCCGCAGCCAAGAGCGCCAAGCAGACCGTGGACGCCCAGTCGGTGTTGGACGACGTACGCCGGTTCGTGGAGCTGGCCCGGGCCGGGGCCTATATGGCCGGTGATCGGCGTGTCTCCCCCAAGGAGCGGACCCGGTGGCGTTTCACGTTCACCCGCTTGGCCGAGGACGCCAAGGCGGCGCTGGCGGTGGACGCGGCCACCGGGGCGCAGGCGCTGAAGCTGCTGATCGACCTGGCCGATGAGACATGTGACTATGACTACTTCCGGTCCGACGACCCGATGGCCGCCGCGCGTTTCGTGGTCTCCGATGCGGTCGCGTTGCTTTGGGCCACCTATCTCAATCCGTATGGCTTCTCCGGATTTGCCGAGCGGGCAGCGCCAGAGTTGATCCGCTGGGAGCGGGCGTACGGGTGGACCCGGCGCGGGGACGGGCCGACGGCCGAGAAGGAGACCACACTGGCCGACGTGCTGGCGCGGCTGCTACGCGGGATCGATGCGTGGCTGGACTTCACCGACCGATATCTCTCCGCACTGGATCGGCTGGCCGAGGGCGGCGCCAAGACACGGGTGCCGTGGCGGGACACGGGCTTCGAACGCCGTGAGCGGGCCAGGAATCTTGCCACCTGGCATCTGCTGGTGCTGGAACGGCTGGCAGACGCCGAGGCCGACGATCGGTTGGAGAGGCTGGTGACGCACCCGGCTCTGGCTGGTCCCGAACTACGGTATCTGCGTGCGCGGCTTGGCCGGCAGCGCGGGGAGACCGACACGGCGCGTGCCCTGATCCGCGAGTGCCTGGAGGAACTGCCCGGTCACACAGAGTTCCACGACTTCGCCCGGGAGGTCGGCGCGGAGCTTCCAGGACGGGCACAACACGTGACGGACCAGCTGTTCGGCAGGTGAATGATGTCTGGGTTCACCAAAGATGACCTGCGGACGTTGGCCGGAGGCAAGTCCTATGACCGCGGTGTCGATTACGTCGACGCCGTCGATGACCTACAGGTCGACGGCGGAAAGATCTTCGCGACTGTGTACGGCACGGAGCCGTATGAGGTGGAGTTGACCGTCGGCCGTCGTGGCCTGGACGGTGCGTGCGATTGCCCGTGGGGGCAGGACGGCAACTTCTGCAAGCACTGCGTCGCGGTCGGCCTGGTCTACCTGTTTCGGCGGGAACATGGCGAGGCCGTGCCCGACCGGTTCGATCTGCGTACCTATCTGGCATCGCTGGATCCGCAGGCACTTGTCGCACTGCTGATGGAACTGGCCGAGGGCGACCGGAGCATCCGGCGGCGGCTGGAGGCACGCGCGGCGGCCGCTCCGGTCGGAGCGGCCGACGCGCAGGATCTACGCGAGCGGATCGACCGCGTACTCCGGATCCGTGGTCATGTTGGCTGGGATGACAGCTGGGGCTACGCGGACACCGTCGGTGCCATCACCGACGAACTGGACCGGCTGCATCAGGTTGGGCAGAGCGCCGCTGTCGCCTCCCTGGCCCAGCGGGCCATGGAACGAGTGGCGGAGAACTACGAGTTCTTCGACGACTCCGATGGCCAGATCGGCGAGGCGAGCCGGGCGCTGGTCGCGGTCCATGCCGCTGCCTGCGCCGCCACCGGCGGCGATCCCGTGACGCTGGCCTCATGGCTGCTGGAGCAACAGCTTGGCGATGCCGACGTGCCCGAACTGTCGATCGACGATTACGCGGACGCGCTCGGCGAGGCGGGGGTGGCCGCCTATGGCGAACAGTTGCGGCGGATCTGGGAGGAGCGCTCGCCCCGCACGGACTGGCGTACGGACGCGCTGATGCGCGAGTACGCCAGGGCGCGGGGAGACGTTGACCTCCTGGTCACAGTGCTCGGTCGCGGTAGCCGTCCCGACTACTCGGGCATCGTCGAAGTGCTGACCGAGGCGGGGCGCGACCGGGAGGCGCTGGAGTGGGCCGAACGGGGATTGGCCGCCGCAGACGGCGCCTACGATCGACGCTTGGCCGATTTCGCCGCCACCGCCCATACTGCCGCCGGTCGCGGCGATGGGGCGTTGGCACTGCGCCGCGCCCAGTTCGAGCGCGACCGATGCCTGGTGGTCTACCAGGCGCTGCACGCGGCGGCGACGCCGGACCGCTGGCCAGAACTGCGCGCCTGGGCGCTGGGGTTACTACGTCATGACGTGGGTACGGCGCGGCGTGGTCCGTCCTCGTGGCAGCCGCCCTCCACACTCGTGGACGTGCTGTTATGGGAGAACAGCAATGAGGAGGCGTGGCAGACGGCGGTGGAGTTCGGCGCCGTCGACGGCCAGTGGTTGCGGCTGGCTCGATCGCGGGCGGAAACTCACCCCGCCGAGGCGATTCCCGTCTACGAGCGCCTGGCCGAGAGCAAGATCTCGCTCATGAAGAACGACGCCTATGCCGAGGCTGCCGGCCTCGCCGTACAGATCACGAAGCTCTACGACCGGCTCGGCCGCGAGGCCGACGGACGCGCCTATGTGGAGCGGCTGCGCACCACCCACAAGCGCAAGCGCAACTTCATGGCGGAACTCCAGCGGCGTGCCCTTTGATGATCTATCGGGCCGGTCGGCGTGTCAGCGGCGACCCGAACGATCGATGTCGGCGTCGTGCCGTCCGCGCGATACCGTCCCCGTCATGGTGACGGAGATGTCGATCGGTTGTGCCGTGTTCGCCGCCGCTCGTGCCTTGGCATCGTGGGTGGGGAGCGGACGTGCGGTCACTGCAGGTGGTGCGCTCAAGCCCGCGCTGGTGCCGGAAGCCGCCAGGACGATAGGCGTGGGGTGCCCGGCCAAGGTTCGGCGGCTGAGCGATGTACCGGAGGTGCATCAAGCCTGGGTGACGGCTCTGGCGGCGGGACTCGTCACGATCTCGGGGACGCGTGCCGTACAGGACAAGAACGTGGCGGAGCCGGGCATCACGGCCTGGTACGCGGCGCTGGGGGAGGTAGTGGCGGCGCAGGTCACCGACCCCTGCGATGTCGATCCGCGAATCTGCTGCCTGGTGACACTCTCCGTTCTGACCGACGAAGAACCGCCCTTGGGGGCGGCGTTACGGACCGCCGTCGAGAACGAGATGCGCCTGCGGCGCGACTGGGACTGGCGCGCCACCGGCCTGACAGAACGACATCCGGTCGATCAAGTGGTCGGCATCCTGCGGGACTTCGGCGCACTGGACGCGAGGCTCGCGGTGACCGCCCTTGGCGAGCACGCGCGGCGGGAGCTGCAGCGTCGACTGCCCCTGCCCATCACTCCGGAGCTGACTGCGGCCGAGGTGCTACAGCGGCTGGCCACGGCGCCGGAGGAAGACGCCGATGAGTTGCTATGGCGCTGGCGGATCCCGGGTGATCCTCGTTCGACCAGCTTGGTAGACCGGCTACCGGAGCTGCTGTGGGCCGCCGGGGAAGCCTCCCCCGCCGGGCGAGTCAGCGTGATCGAGGTGGCGGCCGCGCGAGGAGAGAACTCTGAGCCTCTCTGGCAAGCCGTGCGGGACCATCCCGTGCTCGGCCCGCATGCCCGCTGGCTGCTCGGGGCGGCCGATTCCGTCCGGGACCGGCGGTGGCTGGCAGTCGACTTGGCGCTGGCCGCACTGGAGCGCTACAGCGCGAGGGACGCCTGGTATGTCCTGAAGGACATGATGAGCGGTGACCTGCACGCAGACGTGCGCGACAGCCGGCACCCAGAAGCTGCGCGGCTGTTGAAGGCATTGCCGGCCGCGCCACCGCGGATCCCGGTCTATCAGCTCAAGATCTCTTTGTTCGGCGGGTTGTGGCGGCGTGTCCTGGTGCCGGAGAACTACTCGCTGGGCGCACTGCATCGGGTGATCCAGGTGCTGTTCGGCTGGAGCGGCGATCACCTGCATCTCTTCGAGCACGGCAAGCGCCGCTACACCGACCCTTTCTACCCGCTGGAGAATTGCGGGGATGAGGAGCTGTGCCGGCTGAACCGGGCGCTGCCCGCCCTGCGGACGAAGCTCACCTACACCTACGACCTCGGCGACTGCTGGCGGCACGAGATCGTCCTGGAGAAGATCCTCGACCCGGAGATCGACATCCCGATCTGTGTCGACGGGCATGGCGACAACCCGATCGAGGACTACAACTCCGACTATCCCGAAGAGCCGGTGCCGTTCGACCAGGGCGCCGCCAACCAGACGCTGGCCGAGCGCTTGGCGTGCCAGACTGCCGTGCGTGATGACGATCACGATCGACGAGGCACTTACCCGGTTCCTGAACGAACAGCGGGCCCGATTGGCTCCGCGGACCTTTCACACTTATGAGGAGGTGATCGACCTCTTCCGGGACTGCATGAACATGTACGGTCCCAACATCCTGGACGAGGGGGACGAGAAGCGGTGGCGCGAAGCCTTCGACAACGGTGACGAGGACGCCTTCACCCGACTGCTGGACGCGGGATACATAGAGAGCATGCTGAGCGAGTTTCTCGGCTATTGCATGATCCGCAAAGTGATGGCGGGCCAGGGACTGCTACGCGCTGCCGGAACCGTCACCAAGAAGCTCGTCACATGGCTCGCCGAGCAGGGCGTGATCGACCGGGAAATGGCAGCCGCCCAAGCCGCGCGAGCCGCCGATGCGGCGCGCGACCTGCCCAGGGCGGACCGTCTGGCCGAGGCGCTGCACCAGTTGTCGCTGAAGACTCCGCATCGTGATCCGGATACCACTGATCGCTGGGTGGAGGAGGGCATTCCCCTTCCGATCACAAAGGTTGAGCCGGGCAAGCTCTGGTTCGACGAGAACATCGGTCCGCTGGACGTGCCATCGGAGATCAGCGACCTCGCCCGGATCGGGTGGGAGGTGACGGTGGTGCTGGCCTTCACCCGGAACCGATGGTGGCTGGTCGAGGTTGGCAATGTATATCCATGACCCTGGGTACATAGCCCGGGACTCTGGGCTGGAGCGGGCTCTACGGCAATTGCACCGCCTGTCGAAAGCCGGAGCCACCGGGCCTGCTCATGGGCCTCTGAGGTATACCTATTGCTATACTCCATAGGTGGCCGGAGAGGAATGGGACGTCTACCTCGTAACCGAGGTCCGCGAATGGATCGAGCAGCTCGACGATGCCACCCACGCCAGGGTGGTGCAGGCCATCGACGCACTCGCCGAAGGTGGCCCCGGGCTGGGACGGCCGCTGGTCGATACGATCAGCGGATCGTCGATTCAGAATCTCAAGGAACTCCGGCCTGGCACGGTACGCATCCTGTTCGCCTTTGACCCGTGGCGCTCCAGCATCCTGCTGGTCGCCGGTGACAAGGCCGGGCGATGGAAAAGCTGGTACGAGGAGGCCATTCCGCTGGCCGAGCACCGGTTTGAGGTCTATCTAAAGGAGCGCGCTCAGCAGGAGGAGGGCAGATGAGCGGGTACGTTCGCTGGAACGATATCCGGGCGAAGCATGTCGAGCGGGCCGGCGGCGAGGAAGCGGTCGAAGCCGGTAAGCGGGAGCTTCTGGCCGAGGTCCAGGGGCATCGGCTGGCGGAGATCCGCCGCAGCCGTGGCCTGACTCAGCAGCAGGTGGCCGAGCGCATGGGGGTCACCAAGGGGCGCATCTCTCAAATCGAGCAGGGCAAGATCTCTGGCCAGGACATCCTGGCCCGCTACGCGGCCGCCCTTGGAGGCCGACTCCACCAGTCGATCTACTTCGATGACGGTGATATCGCCGCGATCGCTTGACCAACTCGATCAGAACGTCATGCTGGGCGCGGTAGCCGACTTCGGCGACTACTCCGCGTAGGGCGCGTGAGCAACCCAGTGATGGTCAAGCGATCCGTGTTTGCTCGCTGAATCGCTCCGGGTTTCGTGGAGGCCCTGAAGCCAGCATGATCCTGCTGGCGGAAGGGAGAATGGCGGACGAAACGGTGTAAAACGACACGGTGCGACACCGGGCGACACTGATCTATGGCGCTTTTAATCCGTAGGTTCAGGGTTCGAATCCCTGGCGCCCCACCATCAACGAGCTGGGCAGACTCCCGAATGATGATCCCTCGGAAGCCTGCCCGGTTGCATTTCTGGTTGCAGTTGTGCAGTTGTCTGTTCAGTCGGCCCACAGCTCGCGGCCCATCCTCGCGACCGCGTCACCGGCCAGATTCTCCGTCACATGGGTGTACCGCTTCGTCGTGGTGAGCTGGGAGTGCCCCAGGATGACCTGAACGACCCGCATGTCCACGCCCTGTTCCAGGAGGAGCGTCGCCGCCGTGTGCCGGGCGTCGTGAACCCTGGCATCCTTCTCGACCTCGGCCAGGCGGAGCAGTTCCTTCCACTCCTCCCAGTCGTGCCGCGCCTCGATCGGGCTACCGTCCGGCTCACACCAGACGAGATCCCGGTCCTGCCACCTCTCCCCCGCCGCTTCACGTTCTGCCGCCTGGGCTTCACGGTGGAGCTTCAGGAGGGGAATCAGCGGCGGAGGGAGCGGGACCGTTCGCCGGCTCTTGCCCTTGGGCTTCACGAACGCCCAGCCGCCGATGCGCTGTGGGCAGGACGGGGCGTGCTTCGTGCAGTCCGGGGCGCAGAACTTCGGGCACTTGCCGTCGTGCCTGTCGCAGGGGGCCGGGCACCGTTGTTTGACGCAGGTGTGCCGTCGTCCGGACGTCCGCTTGGCCTTGGGACAGTCGGCCGGGCACGGGTACCGGTGACGGTCGGCTCCGCACGCGTGCGGATCGTCGCAGCCGTGCCGGTAGCGCTGGTGCTTGATCTGCCAGGAGATCCGGAGTTGCCCCTTCTTCAGGTCCACGTACTTCCACCGCAGGCCCAACGCCTCACATTGCCGAAGACCAAGCGCGAGAGCCACCGACCAGCGCGTACCGTTCCGGCGATCCTGGGCGACGTCGAGGATGTCGCGCGCTTCATCCTCGGACAGTGGCTCTATCTCGACCTCTTCGCCGTTGGGCGCGTCGATCAGGCCGCAGACGTTGCGGCTGATGATCTCGCGGCGTAAGGCCAGCTTGATCGCCCGCGAAAGGATGCGATGGATCTGCAAGACGGTGTTCGGCTTGAGGTCCTGCTGGTTCAGCCAGCCATAGAAGGCGTCCAGATGCTCCGGCCGGAGCCGATCAAGGGCGGCGCTCCGCGCCGCCTCGCGGCCCTCGCCCGCTCGGCGGCCGGGCGTGCGGCCTGGGGGCCGGTCGGGCCGCCGACGGCCCGGGCCGCCCGCCGCACGAGCAGGTGCCGTGTGACCTCGTCGGTCAGCGGTTGAGCCCCTTGCGGTAGCGCAACTTCCTGATTGGCAGGACCTCACTGCGGTCAAGGACGAGCGCACCATCGTGGTGCCAGCCATTTCGCTCATAGAAGGAGCGTGCTCGCGTGTTCCCTTCCAGAACCCAGAGGGTTGCCTCGGCGTATCCAGCCGACGCCATGGCGTCGAGGACAGCGGTGATCAGTGTTTTGCCCACGCCAGTGCCCCAGACGTCGGGGAGCGTGTAGATCGAGCCGATCATGCCCACCTGCACGGAGTCGTCATCCTCGTCGTCAGTGGGATAGAAGCGCGAGTATCCAACAACGTGGTCAGTCTGCTCAACGAGCAACGTGCCTGCCCCCGCGCCCCCGGCGCGGGTCAGCAAGCCTTCCCACGTCTTCGTCAGCGGCTCATGGTCGAGACCATCCAGGTAATCGTCCGACAGAAGCCCACGGAAGGCCGCACGCCATGATGTCCTCTGGACCCTGGCCAGGGCCGGGGCATCTTGCTGCGTGGCGAGTCTGATTCGAAGTGTCACGTGGTCTTCTCCCATAGCGCCGTCTCTCCGCGTGTTCGCAGACGCTAGCCGTGACCGGGGCGGACGCAAAGCGATTATTTCTCTCGCGCAGCCCACCTTCGTTCCTGCGGCCCTTACCTAAGGTTCAGGGTTCGAATCCCTGGCGCCCCACCACCACTGAGCTGGGCATTCTCCTCAACGGGAGATCGCCTGATCATGGCCTGGGACACGGATGGGTCACACCTGGGTCATCCAGCCGCATCGCCCTCGGCGCACCTTGCGGGCGGTTCTGCGCGCCGCCGACAACACCAGGCGTGCCGTCGCCCTGGCCGCCCGGTGATGCAGCTCCGGTAGCACCGAGGTGTAGGTGTCGGCGGTCAACACGATGCTGGCGTGCCCGACCTGGCCCTGTAACACCGGCAGATCCACATGCGCGGCCAGCGCCATCGTGACCGCACCGTGCCGCAGGTCGTGCAACCGCACCGGCGGCAGCCCGCTCCTCTCCACCAGCCTATGGAACCGGTAGGTCAGATAGTCCGGCGCCACCGGGCTGCCGCCCCGGCGAGTGAAGACGTGCGCCGTGTCGTCCCAGGCCTCCCCGCGACATGCCTTCTCCGCCCGCCGGTCGCGTTCATGACGGCGTAGCAACCGCACCGTCTGCGGATCCAGCGCGACCGTGCGCCTGCCAGCCGCGCTCTTGGGCGGGAACGGGACCAGCTCCCCGCCGACGTGCACCAACTGCTGGACCACGGCGAGTTCGGCCGTCTCCAGGCTGAGATCCACCCAGCGCAGGCCGGCCAGTTCGCCCCGGCGAAGCCCGCGAAGTGCGGCCAGCCACCACAGCGGGAACAGCGGATCCCGCGGACGCCATCCAGGAAGGCCACGAGCTGCGGAATAGTCCACACCGCCACCGTGGGCCTCTCCCCTGTGGCCTTCCACGCCGCCACCCACCGGTCGGTCCATACCTGCGCCCTCGGACGCGGCGCGGCAGGCAACCTCAGGCCGCGGGCGGGATTGCTGTCGATCAGCCCTTCCCGGACGGCCTCGCTCAAGGCGGCCCGCAGCGTGGCGCGGATCCGCTCCCAGCGACGCCGCCGCCAGCGGTCTGCCGTACCGATTCCGACGTCCGGCCAACGCCGTGAACATTCGCCGTACATCGCGGGCGGACAGTTCCGACAGTACGATCCGTCCCAGCGCCGGGACCAGGTGCAGCCGGACGTGATCCGCATACCCCTGACGCGTCCTCGGCCGGATCCCCTGATCGGTCGCCAACCAGTACCGCAGCCACTGGGCCACCGTGCACCCCGCCCCGATCGGACCTCCCTGCTCGGCTGCGATCAGCTGCCGCCCGGCTTGTTCGGCTTCGCCCCCGCTTGCAGGTCCCCCCGATCCAGGAGATAGACCTGACCACAGTCCTCCATCTCCACATCCATCCGCTTCGTGTGCACGACAGAAGACGCGTCTCTGCTCATGGGCGGGAAGCATAGAGTCCGTCACCGACAATTTCTGCCGGAGCGTAGCGGGATCGATCAAGGTCGGAAAGCCCACTAGCCAGAGCCCGCCCAATTACATTTCCTGTTGAAGTTCAGGGGAGTTCAGAGCCGTTCAGGGTGGACCTTACATGCCCGCTGAACGGCATTGAACTCTCCGGAACGGCCCAAGATCGACTTTTAATCCATAGGTTCAGGGTTCGAATCCCTGGCGCCCCACTCATCCGACCTGCAGATCTACCTATTTCGTTAGTCGCCGGATGACAGCGTGATTCATGTGGGACACATGTGAGTCACACCCGAACCGGGCGTTTCCCTTGCTCAGCCCGAGCCGTCTCGCGTGCGGCGGCCAGCACGAGCTGAGCTGCCTTTCGGGCACTGTCGAGGTACAGCTGCGGCAGTACCGACGCGTAGATGTCCTCTGCCGCGCCGGTTTTGTCGGCGGGGCGATCTAACGTCCCGGCCATGACTTCAGCGACGCAGGCGTACACGTACGCCGCGCCCTCCTCCCTTGTCGACGGTCGTCTCGGACTGGCGACCTCCGGCGGGCGGGCCCTGTCCGGCCCGGCCGTGGCCCCCCGCTTCTTCAGCGGCGTGGTGACTCAGGCACCCCCCGCCGCGGCGGCCCTCCTCGGCATCGCCGACGTGGCGCTGGCCCGCTACCACCAGCCACAGGCGCGGCCCGGCTGGGTGCGCGACCCGGTGGTGACGTGCAACGGAGACCGGCTGCGGTTCGAGTCGTTCTCGGCCTGTGGCGGCGTGTACGCCCGGCTTGATCTGCTGAACGGCGCGCTCGACGGCGAGGTGTTCGACCGGGGCACCACCAACGTCGATGTGAACGCGCCGCTCCGGGAGGCGCTGGCGCGCGTCGGCGCGCGTGACCCGTTGCACCTGGGGGTCGGGCTCGACGAGCTGGTCGTGACCACGATGGACGGCGCGGTGGTGGAGAAGAAGGTTCCGCTGCCCGAGCGCTGGTTACGCGGATTCGCCGAGGTGCAGGTCATCGCCTCGGGCATGGACCAGCGCGGTGAGCTGACCGGCATGGCGGCGGTGCGGTTCCTGCGCGGGCTGCCCAAGAAGGGCACGGTGTGGGTGGCTCAGGCGGGGCGAGAGCTGAAGGTCTCCGACCGTCAGGTTCCGGGCTCGGTCCAGCTCGCCGGCCCCAATCGGCTCGGCACCCTCCTGCCGCTGCTGCGCTTCGCGAAGTCCCTCCGGGTGTACGGCCCGGCCGACGCCGCCTCCAGCGCCTGGGAGCTGGAGCTGCCGGGGATGCGCTACACGCTCACCCTCTCGCCCGAGCGCTGGCGCGGCTTCTCCGGCGAGGGCGCGGTGCTCGACGACCTGGCCACCGACGAGGCCGAGAACGACGCCGACGTAGTGGGCATGCTGCTCAACTTCGAACCCGAGGTCGAGATCGGCCTTCTGGCCGACCGCGCGGGCATCCCCGCCGACCGGGTGCGGGCCGCGCTGACGCAGCTCGGCGTCGCCGGCCGGGTCGGCTACGACCTGTCGGAGGCCGCCCACTTCCACCGTGAGCTGCCCTATGACAAGGACAACGTGATCCTGCTCAACCCGCGGCTGGCCAAGGCGCGCAAGCTCGTCGACGCGGGCGCCGTGCACCTCGAAGGCGAGTCGGCCACCATCCGCACCTCGGGCGGCGCGCGCCGGGTCTCGCTGACCGACGGCTCCTGCACCTGCGAGTGGTGGTGGGACCATCGCGGCTCCCGTGGGCCGTGCAAACACGTGCTGGCCGCCCGGATCGTCGCCCGCGCCGCCGTGGAGGTCTCCCGATGACTCTCTGGACGGAGATCTGCGACCTGGTCGCTCGCAACCAGGTCACCCGCCTGACCGACCGGCTGGTCACGCTCACCGAGGAGGAGCGCGCCGAGCTGGGTGGGCGGTTGCCCGGCCTCGTCAAGGAGCTGCGTCGCGCCCGCACCGAGCAGGTGCGGGCCCAGCATCCTGACGACTTCGAGGAGATGGCCTCCTGGGAGGTCGGCGACCTGCTCAACAAACTGGCCGACGCGCTGCTGCTGACCGGTGTCGGCGTCATCACCGGCCCGGCAGCCGCCGTGACGTGGATGACCAGCCGCGACGTCAACCGCCGCTGGGCCGAGGACCCCAACGTCGCCCAGGTGTGCCGGGTGGCGGCCACCCGTCCCTGGGAGTGGCGTCGCGATGTCGCGGTCCGGCTGGCCCAGCGGCTGCGCCGGCCCTCCGACCGCATCGCGCCGCTGGCCGTGGCTCTGCTGCGCGAGTCCGGCGCCGTGCCGCCCGACCACGACCCGCTGGTGGCCGCCTGGCTGGCCGCGCCGAGCGCGGCCGATGACCCGCTGACCCCCGTGCTGCTGCCTCGTGTCTTCGACGCCGACGGCGCGGGCCGCGCCCTCCGTGACGAGCGGCTGGAGCCCCGGCCAACCCGCTGGCTGACCGCCGCCGCCCGCGAGCTGTCCAGGGAGCAGGTGCTCGACGGTTGCGTGAGCCGTTTCCTACGCGGCGGCGAGGCGCAGGACCTGCGGTTCTTCGTCCGGCTGCACATGCTCCTCGACCCCACGCCCGCGGAGTCCGCGCCCCGCCTGCGCGACTACCTGCGGTTGTTGCCGTCGGCTCCCGGCACGGTCGCCGAGCTGGCCGCCGGGCAGGTGCGCGGGGCGATGCCGCTCGACCACGCCGACCTGGTCGAGGCGGTCGACGCACTCACCTTCCGGGACGAGGCCAAGCTCGCCGCCACGGGCCTGCGCTGGCTCGACCAGGCGATCCGGGCCACGCCCGAGGCGGCCGCCGACTTCGTGACCGCGCTGACCACGGCGTACGCGCACAAGTCCTTCGACGTGCGCTACCGCGCGGCCGAGCTGACCCTGAAATACGCCGACCTGTTCGCCGACCACGCCGAGGCGATCCTCGACGGCGTCCGCCACCTCCCCGCCGACCTGGGCGCGAAGCTGGCCGAGCAGTTCGGCGGGGAGACCCCGGTCGAGGAACTGCTGGGGCAGAAGGAGTTCCCGCCGCTGCCCGAGCTGCCGGAGGTGCGGCGGTTCCCCGAGCCGTCGATCTCCCCCTCCTACTCCTACTCCTACCACGAGCGTTGGATCGGCCAGGAGCGCTGGCTGGCGGCCTTCGTCGCCGGGATCGCCGACGACCGGGCGAAACTGCGCCGCAAGCTCAAGCCCCACGTCGAGCAGGACCAGGGTTACTGGCGGTCCAGGGAGGTGCGCCTCGACCCCGACGACTGGCAGTCGGCGCTGTCCGCCGAGCTCGTCACTCCCGGGAGCGTGCCGGAGCTGCCGCCGATCGAACCGGAGAAGTTCTGGGACAACGCGAACCACTCCGTAGGCGTACGCGCCCTCACCCGTGGCGAGGAGCCCGACCCGGAGCCGAGGCCCCGGCGGATCATGGTGGGCGGCGCCTACCGGCCTGGCCGCTACCTCGACGACGACGCCCCGCTGCGCGCCTTCTTCATCACCTGGACCAGCGACGACGGCCCGGACGGGGCGGTGGCCCACGAGGGCGATCGGCAGATCCCCTTCGCCAGGGGCCGGATCCACCTGTACGGATCCCCCACCGACGTCGAGCAGCCGCGGCATTTCGGCGCCGACGACGAGCAGGACGAGGAGGAGGACGAGGAGATCTACGACGACAGGCTGCCGGATCGCCTCCGTCCGGTGCTGACGAGGCCCGGCGTCTTGTACGACGACTCCGTGGGGGCCATGCCGTCCTTCATCCTCGACCTCGCCTACGAGCGCATGGCCGAGCTCGGCGTGGACCCCGCCCGGATCGCGGCGATGCGGGCGGAGGAGCAGGTGCCCCCACCGGGCCCAAGCGAGCCGCTCGTGGAGGTGACCGTCGTCTTCGTCCCGCCCCGGCTGCGTTCCTTCATGCCCAAGGAGTTGCCCGAGCACGACGAGTGGCGGCGGCGCAACCAGCTGCCCCACCCCAATCGCGTCTCTCCGCCCCACGATTTCCTGCTGCACCGCTACGCGGAACTCGCCGAGGCCCTCCGAAACGGCACCCTGCCGCCCGTGCTGCTGGCCACACCGACCTGGATGAGCGGCCACCTCGACCCTGACGTACTGGTCGACCGGCTGGAGACCTGCGCCGCCGCCGGGGTGGAGCCGCCCCCGGCTGACCTGGCGCAGGCGCTGCTGCGCTTGCCCCGGGGCAGCCACCAGGCCGCGGCCGACCGGGCCGCCAAGGTCGACTCGGAGGCGGCGCGCTCGGCCGCACGCTGGCTCGCCGGTGACGGCATGGCCGACCCCGAGTGCGGCCACGTGTGGCGCCACATGGTCGGCGCGTCCATGGTGGACTTCGGCGACAGCGAACCGGAGCACTTCACCGAGGTCAGGCTGCAGCCGGTGTTGCGGGTGACGGCCCCGACCGGCCATCGGCTGATCGACGAGGTGCTGCTGCGTCAGCCGTTCGATTGGACGGTCGACGAGTTCGGCAGCACGCTCCGGGCGTGGCCCGCCATGCTGCCCTCGCACCGCGAGGTCGTGGCCGTCAACTTCCTGCCCTTCCTGCTACGCGGCCGCTGGGGCGCGTGGGTGACGCCCACGGAGATCACCGGCCTGGAGATCGCCCAGGGCCCGATGGGCGAGTCCACGGCGGTGATCCTCGCCTTTCTCCTGGCCGACAGCGTGCCCGGCATGATCCCGCTGGTCCTGAGCATGGCCGCCAGGGGCGAGCTGCCCGCCGAGGCGATCGGCCGCCAGCTCGCGCTGGTGCTGCGCCGCACCTGGCGGGAGACCCGCCCCGCCATCGCGGCCCTGACCGAACTGGCCGACGCCGGCGGCCACCACGAGGTGTGGCGCATCCTGCGCGCTCTGCTGCCCGGGATGTTGCCGGGCGAGGGGCAGCGCATCACCGTGACCCACGCCGAACTCGTCGCCTTCGCCGCCGACGTGGCACGTTGGACCGGCGCGCGCGGGGAGATCCCGGTCGTCGGCGAGTTCGCGCAGAGCCGCCGGACGATCCGCTTCGTCCACGAGTGCAAGCGCCTCCACGCCCAGCTCACCGGAGCCACGTCATGACCTCTGACGACATCCGTACCGAGATCAGGAATCTCGTGCTCAACCGCGACGCCGAGGGCCTGGCGTTGCGGTTGCCGAAGCTCACCGACGCCGAGCGGGCCACCGTCGCCGCCGAGTTGCCGGGCCTGCTCGCCGAGCTCCGCGAGAGCCCGCTGCCGGCCGCCACTGTCGGCTGGGACACCTTCAACTGGACCGCCGACGATCAGGTCACCGGCCCGTCCGAGGTGCTGATGATGGTGGGCGCGGCGACCATTCCCGGCCCGGCCGGGGTGGCCACCTGGTTGATGAAGCGCGACCTCAATCCCCGCTGGTCCGGCGCACCGAGCCCGCACCGTCTCGTGAAGGCGGTCTCCGGTCGCCCGGTGGCCTGGCGTGCCGATCTGGCGGTACGGCTCGCGCGCCGCATCCGCCGTCCCGACGACCGGATCGTGCCGCTGGCCTTGGAACTGCTGCGCGACGGCGAGGCCACCCCACCCGACCACGAGCCGCTGGTGGCGGCCTGGTTGTCGGCGGTGGGCGTGGCCAAGGACCCGCTCACACCCCACCTGCTTCCGAAGATCTTCGAGGCGGCCGGCGCGGGCCGGGCGCTGGTCAACGAGACGCTTACCCCGAAGCCGTCCCGCTGGCTGGCCCTGGCCGCCCGCACGCTGCCGCGCGAGCAGATCATCACCGGCTGCGTGAGCCGTTTCCTGCTCGGCGGCGACGCACAGGACCTGCGGTTCTTCGTCCGGCTGCACACGCTCGTGGCGCCCACGCCGGAGGAGTCGGCCGGGCGGCTGCGCGACTACCTGCGTCTGCTGCCCACCGCGCCGGGCCCGGTAGCCGAGCTGGCCTGGCAGCAGGTGCGCCAGGCGCGTCTCGACCCGACGGACGTCGCCGAGGCCATCGAGGCGATGACCTTCCGCCAAGAGGCCAAGCTCGCCGTGAAGGGCCTGTCCTGGCTCGACCGTGACCTCGCCACCACACCGGAACGTGTGGCCGACCACGTCACCGCGCTGACCAACGCGTACGCGCACGCCTCTCACGAGGTGCGCGACCGCGCGGTCACCCTCACCCTCAAGCACGCCGACCACTTCACCGACCCCGCCCCGATCCTGGAGGCGGCCGAGCTGCTGCCCCCGGCCTCAGCCCGGCAGCTCTTCGAGCGCTTCGCCGAAGGCTGGACCAGCGACTTCACCCCCGGTCGCCTGCCCGAGGTCATCATCCCCGGCCCGTTCCCCGTCTCCGGCCTGGAGAGCGGCCCGCCGGAGGAGATCGGCTGGATCGACGTCGAGGCGTGGCTGGCGGCGGTCACTCGGGAGGCACATACGAACCCGGACTCCCTGAAGGAAACGCTGGCCCGGCGGTTCGGCGAACACCTGCGCCCGGTGCTCTACGACGCGCAGACGTGGCAGTCCCCGCGTGACTGGTGCACCGCGCTGGCCAGGGAACTCGTCAACCCCGGCGAAGATCCGGGGCCGCCCATGTCCCGCCCTCCGAGGCAGCGCCCGTCGTACCGGAAGACGATCTCCGATGAGCAGCGGGCCGACGCGGAGCATGCCTTCCCCGGCCTGTCCGGCGACCTCGGGCAGGCCCTGTACGACGGCATGGTGAACATCGCGGCCACGGCCTTCCAGTTGTTCCCCGGTCTCCGCACGGTCGTCCCGCTCCACGAGATGCCCGACTACGTACAGGAGGAGATCCTGCGGACGATCGACGTCCAGACCGACCTTTACAACGCCGACCTTTACAACGCCGACCTTTACAACGCCGACCTTTACAACGCCGACCTTTACGACCCGAAGGCGCGACCTGCGCCCGCCCCCTGGAACCG
>NZ_JADDIL010000102.1:0-23126 GCF_020826795.1 Microtetraspora sp. AC03309
GTCCCCCGTCGCCGACCCGCGTCCTGACCCCCGTCACAGGCTGCGCGTCCGGTGGCGGCCCGGCTGGTGGTGGCTGGTGGCCGTAGGCACTACGACGGGGGCTTGCTCCGGTCGGCCGCCGCTCTCCTGCCGTACGTCCACCCGCCCGCCTCCGCGCCGATCCGCTTACCGCACCTCCATACGGTGGCGGGGGCGGCCACAGCCCCGCGCGCGAGGACAGGACCATCCAGAAGGGATCTTTGTGATCACCGCCTATCCGTTCAGCGCCGTCGTGGGGCTCGACGATCTCAAGCTGGCCTTGATCCTCAACGCGGTCTCTCCCCGGGTTGGCGGCGTACTGGTGCGTGGAGAGAAGGGAACGGCCAAGTCCACCATCGTCCGCGCGCTGGCCGCGCAGCTGCCGCCTGTCGAGGTCGTCGCCGGATGCCGGTTCGCCTGCGACCCCTTCGCTCCCGACCCGTCCTGCCCCGACGGGCCGCACGGTGTCGACGAGGGGCGGCGGGCACGACCGGCCGCGCTGGTGGAACTGCCCGTCGGCGCCTCGGAGGACCGGCTGGTGGGCGCGCTCGACATCGAACGGGCGCTCACCGAAGGGGTCAAGGCGTTCGAACCCGGTCTTCTCGCCGCCGCTCACCGGGGCGTGCTCTACGTCGACGAGGTCAACCTGCTGCACGACCACCTCGTGGACCTGTTGCTCGACGCCGCCGCGCTCGGCACCTGCTTCGTCGAGCGCGAGTCCGTGTCGGTACGGCACGCGGCGCGGTTCCTGCTCGTGGGCACCATGAACCCCGAGGAGGGCGAGTTGCGGCCCCAGCTCCTGGACCGGTTCGGACTGACCGTCGAGGTGCGGGCGTCCCGGGATCCGGCCGAACGCGCCGAGGTCGTACGGCGCCGCCTGGCCTTCGACGCCGACCCCGGAGCGTTCGCGGCGAGGTGGGAGGCCGAGGAGGCGGCGCTGGCCCGGCGGATCCTCCAGGCCAGGGAACGGGTCGCGGAGGTCGTCCTGCCCGACGCCCGGCTACGCCAGATCGCGGCGGTGTGCGCAGCGTTCGAGGTCGACGGGCTGCGCGCCGACCTGGTCACCGCCAACGCCGCCATCGCGCACGCGGCCTGGCGGGGCCGTACCGAGGTGACGACCGAGGACGTACGCGAGGCCGCCCGGCTCTCCCTGCCGCACCGCCGGCGGCGTGACCCGTTCGACGCGCCCGGTTTGGACGAGTCCCACCTCGACGACCTCCTCTCCCAGCACGGTGACTCCCAGCACGGTGACTCCCAGCACGGGGACCATGACCCGGATCCGGACGACGACCCGGACGGTCCAGGCAGCCCCGGTGGTCCGGAGGGACCTGGTGCGGACGGTCCTGGTGCGGACGGCCCCGGTGGCGGCTCACTCGGGTCGGGTTCCCCACGGGAGGACGGCGGGTCGCCGGACGGTCCGCCCGCCGAGCGGGTGATCGCCGCGGCGGAGCCGTACCGGGTGCGCGCTTTCCAGGTGCCGGGTCTGGGAGACGGCGCCTCCGGCCGGCGGTCGCGGGCGCGTACCCCGAACGGCCGCACCACCGGCTCGCGCGTTCCGGCCGGGCGGCTCCAGCGGCCGCATCTGGCCGCGACCCTGCGCGCCGCCGCGCCGTACCAGCGTGAGCGCGGCCGTACCGGGCCCGGCCTGCTGGTCCGCGACACCGACCTGCGCGAGGCGGTACGCGAAGGCAGGGAGGGGAATCTCGTGCTGTTCGTGGTGGACGCGAGCGGCTCGATGGCGGCGCGCAGGCGCATGCGCGAGGTCAAGGCGGCGGTGCTGAGCCTGCTCCTGGACGCCTACCAGCGGCGGGACAAGGTCGGGCTGATCACCTTCAGGGGGTCCGGTGCCGATCTGGTGTTGCCGCCGACCTCCTCGGTCGAGGCGGGTGCGGCGCGGTTGCGGGAGTTGCCGACCGGCGGCCGTACCCCGCTGGCCGCCGGGCTGCGCCGCGCGGCCGAGGTGCTGCGCGTGGAACGGCTGCGTGATCCCGCCAGGCGGCCGTTGCTGGTGGTGGTCACGGACGGCCGGGCCACCTCCGGGTCCGACGTGGCCGGGGCGGTCGCACGGCTCGCCGGTATCGCCGGTGTGGTGGTGGACTGCGAGAGCGGTCCGGTACGGCTGGGCCTGGCTCTCGACCTCGCCGCCCGGCTGGGAGCGCCCGCCGTACGGCTTGACGCGCTGGCGGCCGGTGGCCTCGGCGCGCTGGTCCGCGAGCGGAGGGACGGACGAAGAGGCGAGCCGCGGAACGACTACAGGAGGGCGGTCTGAGATGCCGCAGGGCAAGCCGGCGATCGTGCCGGACGACGGTCTCACCACGCGGCAGCGCCGTACCCGGCCGTTGCTGATCGTGCACACGGGGCCGGGGAAGGGCAAGTCCACCGCCGCGTTCGGGATGGCGCTGCGCGCCTGGAACCAGGGGTGGCCCGTCGGGGTGTTCCAGTTCGTCAAGTCGGCCAAGTGGCGCATCGGCGAGGAGCGCGCGCTGCGGGTGCTCGGTGAATCCGGCGAGGGCGGCCCGGTGACCTGGCACAAGATGGGCGAGGGCTGGTCGTGGATCCAGCGGCCGGGCAGCGAGGAGGACCACGCCGCCGATGCCCGCGAGGGCTGGGAGCAGATCAAGCGTGACCTGGCCGCCGAGACCTACCGTTTCTATGTGCTGGACGAGTTCACCTATCCCCTGAAATGGGGCTGGCTGGACGTCGCCGAGGTGGTCGGCACCCTGGCGGCGCGACCGGGCGTCCAGCACGTCGTGATCACCGGCAGGGACGCCGACCCGAGACTGGTCGAGGCCGCCGACCTGGTGACCGAGATGGGCAAGATCAGGCATCCCATGGACGCCGGGCAGAAAGGCCAGAAGGGCATCGAATGGTGATCCCGCGCCTGGTGATCGCCGCGCCGTCCTCGGGCAGCGGGAAGACCACGGTCGCGACGGGCCTGATGGCGGCGCTGCGCGCGCGGGGGCTGCGGGTCTCGCCGCACAAGGTGGGGCCGGACTACATCGACCCCGGCTACCACGCTCTCGCCACCGGCTGTCCCGGCCGCAACCTGGACCCCTGGCTGACCGGTGAGGAACTGGTCGCGCCGCTGTTCCTGCACGGTGCGCGGGACGCCGACCTCGCCGTGGTCGAGGGTGTCATGGGCCTGTACGACGGGGCCGGGATGGAGGAGTTCGCTTCCACCGCGCACGTCGCGCGGCTGATCGGCGCGCCCGTGGTCCTGGTGGTGGACGCCGCGAGGCAGGGCCGTTCCGTCGCCGCGCTGGTGCAGGGCTTCGCCTCGTTCGACACGCGGGTACGGCTGGCGGGGGTGATCCTCAACCGGGTCGGCTCCGAGCGGCATGAGCAGATCTGCCGGGCCGCGCTGGCGGAGAGC
Source organism: Microtetraspora sp. AC03309 (assembly GCF_020826795.1). NCBI lineage: Bacteria > Bacillati > Actinomycetota > Actinomycetes > Streptosporangiales > Streptosporangiaceae > Microtetraspora > Microtetraspora sp. AC03309. Next base: position 3,392 of record NZ_JADDIL010000102.1, read on the forward strand.
GGCGTGCCGGTGCTCGGCGTGATCCCCCGGGTGGACGGTGTGGCGACCCCGTCCCGCCATCTCGGCCTGATCCCCGCCGCCGAACGCCGTGCGGACGCGGTGGCGGCGGTCGACCGGATGGGCGCGCTGATCGCCGAGTCCTGCGATCTCGACGAGTTGGTGGCGCTGGCACGTTCGGCGCCCCCACTTCCGGGCTCGCCCTGGAGTCCGCCGTTGTTCGAACAGCATCCGCCCACCGGCTCGCGGCCGGTCGTGGCCGTGGCGGGCGGCTCGGCGTTCACCTTCGGGTACGCCGAGCAGGTCGAGCTGCTGGCCGCCGTCGGCGCCGACGTGGTGACGTTCGACCCGCTCAGGGAGGAACGCCTTCCGGAGGGCACCGGGGCGATCGTCATCGGCGGCGGCTTCCCCGAGATGTACGCGGCGGAGTTGTCCGCCAACGAACCGCTGCGCCGCGAGGTGGCGGCCTTCGGCGGGCCGATCGTGGCCGAGTGCGCGGGGCTTCTCTACTTGGCGCGCGAGCTGGACGGCCATCCGATGTGCGGGCGGCTCCAGATCACCGCGACGATGACGGGCAGGCTCACGCTCGGCTATCGCGACGCGGTGGCGACCGCCGATTCCGTGCTCACCCGCGAGGGAGAGCGCTACCGCGGCCACGAGTTCCACCGCACGGCCACCGACCCGGGGCACGCGGAGCGGCCGCTGTTCCGGTGGCGGGGCTCGGCCGACGGGTTCGGCGAGCCCCTCCTGTCCGCGTCCTATCTCCACCTGCACTGGGCGGGCAGCCCCGAACTGGCCGCCCGCCTGGTCGCGGCCTGCCGTCACCCGGTGGCGGAGAGCGGCGGCCGGCGTTCCGGCTGAGGACCGGTGCTATCGGGTGGTGTGCAAGGGGGCGACCTCGCCGATCGCCTGGTCGAGGATCGCCAGGCCCAGCGAGATCTCGTCCTTCGAGGAGGTGAGGGCGGGCGCGATGCGGAAGACCCCGCCCATGCCGGGGAGTTGCACGATGTTCATGTGCAGGCCGAGTTCGAGGCAGCGCTGGGTGACCTGCGCGCCGAGCGCGTCGGACGTCTGCTTCGTCTCCCGGTCGAGGACGAGTTCGAGCCCCACCAGCAGGCCCCGGCCCCGGATGTCTCCGACCACGTCGTGACGCTCGCCGATCTCGTCGAGTCCCTGGCGGAGGAAGGCGCCGAGCTCCGCGGCGCGCGCGTCCATGCGCTCACGTTCCAGCACATCGAGCACGGTGTTGCCGACCGCGGCGACGAGCGGGTCCGAGACGTGGGTGGTGAAGAAGAGGAAGCCGCGCTCGTGCGCCTCCCGCTCGATCTCGGCACTCGTGATCACCGCGGCCAGCGGCAGGCCGGCGCCGAGGGTCTTGGACAGCGTCAGGATGTCGGGGACGACACCGTCGCGTTCGAAGGCGTACCAGTCTCCGGTACGGCAGAGGCCGGTCTGCGCTTCGTCGAGGATCAGCAGCATGCCGCGTTCCCGGCACTTCTCCTTGAGCGCGGCGAGATAGCCCGGGGGCGGCTCGATGATCCCGCCGGAGCTGAGGATGGGCTCGACGATGCAGGCGGCCAGGCTCCCGGTCGACTGCGCGTCGATGAGCTCGAAGGAGAAGTCCAGCTGCCGCCGCCAGTCCAGCTCACCGTCCGGCGTCGTGAAGTCGGGCCGGTACGGGTTGGGCGTGGGGATGGCGAAGTTGCCGGGAGCGGTGGGGCCGTATCCCTTGCGGCCGGAACTGTAGGTGGCGTTCGCGGCGGCCTGCGTCATGCCGTGCCAGGACCGGGCGAAGGACACGATCTCGTGCTTTCCGGTGACGAGCTTGGCCATCCGGATGGCCGCCTCGTTGGACTCGGCGCCGGTCGTCAGCAGCAGCGCCTTCTCCAGCGGGGCGGGCAGGGTGCCGGCCAGCCTCCGGGCGAGGTCGACGACGGGTCGGCTCAGCATGCCGCTGTACAGGTGGTCGAGTGAGGAGATCTGCCGCTTCACCGTGGCCACGATCTCGGGATGCGAATGGCCCAGGATCGAGCTCATCTGCCCGGACGTGAAGTCGAGGATCCTCCGGCCGTCCTCCGTGAACAGGAAGCTCCCGGCCGCGTGGTCGATGATCTCGCGGGTGAACCGGCCGGCGCCGGAATAGCGGACGAGATGCCGGTCGGCGTCGTCCCAGAACTTCGCGGTGACGTCGGCGCTTGACGGTGGGGTATTGATCGAGCTGGCCATGCGGCGACGATATGAACGCGCGAGCATCATGTCCATCTCACAAATCTGGCTTCACTGTGAAGCAATGCTGCACAAGGATGTCGGGCATGACCCTGAACCCCTGGCGGTTGCGGTTGCTGAGCCAGCTGGACACGCTGGGCACCATCCGGGCCGTGGCGCAGGCCGTCAACACGAGCCCGTCGAGCGTCTCCCAGCAGCTTTCCGTGCTCGAGGCCGAAACGCGCGCGCGACTGCTCGAACGCACGGGGCGCCGCGTCAGGCTGACGCCGGCCGGTCTCATCCTGGCGCGGCGGGCCAGGGTCATCCTCGACCAGATGGCGGCGGTCGAGGCCGAGCTGCGTGGCCTGGCGCAGGAGCCGGTGGGGGTGGTGCGGCTCGCGGCCTTCCAGAGCGCGATCCACTCTCTCGCCGTCCCGGCCGTGACCCGGCTCGCGGGCTCTCATCCGCATATCGACGTCGAACTCCACGAACTCGAACCGCACGCGAGCATGGGCGCGCTGCGCGGCGGAGACGTGGACATCATCATCACGACCACGGACTATGTGGAGTCGCCCATCGACCCGGACATCGACATCATCCCCCTGGCCACCGATCCCGTCGTCCTGGTCCTGCCGCCCGACCATCCCGCGGCGGCCAGGGAGTCGGTGGACATCACCGCGTGCGCAGACGAGGACTGGGCCTTCGACATGCCCGGCTCCTATCTGTCGAACCTCGCGACCAGGCTCTGCCGCCAGGCGGGTTTCGAGCCCCGGGTGGTGTGCCGGTTCAACAACTACATGATCACGCTGCAGCATGTGGAAGCCGGACACTCCATCGCCCTCCTGCCCGGACTCGCGGTCGACCGGCGCTACCGGGTGCTGACGCGGTCGCTGAAGTTCCCGGTCGAACGCAACATCACCGCCGCCATCAGGAAGAACTCCCGCCCTGCCGTCAACGTCGTCCTCGACGTTCTGCGGCGCGGCCCGGAAAGGACCTAACGATCCTCCAGGTCGCCCTCCACCGTGAGGTAGACCTCGCGCAGCGCGTCCAGGACCTCCGGGTCGGGGTGCTGCCACATCTCGCGGTCGGCCGCTTCGAGCAGGCGCTCGGCGATGCCGTGCAGGGCCCACGGGTTCGACTCGGTCATGAACGCCCGGTTCTCCGGGTCGAGGACGTACGCGGCGGCCAGCCGGTCGTACATCCAGTCGGCCACCACACCGGTCGTCGCGTCGTACCCGAACAGGTAGTCCACGGTGGCGGCCAGTTCGAACGCGCCCTTGTAGCCGTGGCGGCGCATCGCCGCCAGCCAGTTGGGATTGACCACCCGGGCGCGGAAGACCCGCGCGGTCTCCTCGTGCAGGGTCCTGGTGCGGACCGCGTCCGGGCGGGTGCTGTCCCCCACGTACGCGGCGGGCGCCCGGCCGGTCAGGGCGCGTACGGTGGCGACCATCCCGCCGTGGTACTGGAAGTAGTCGTCGGAGTCGGCGATGTCGTGCTCGCGGGTGTCGATGTTCTTGGCGGCCACCGCGATCCGCCGGTACGCGCTCTCCATGTCCTGCCGGGCGGGCACCCCGTCGAGGTCGCGACCGTAGGCGTAGCCGCCCCACACGGCGTACACCTCGGCCAGGTCGGCGTCGTCGCGCCAGTTGCGGCTGTCGATGAGCGGGAGCAGACCGGCGCCGTACGCGCCCGGCCGGGAGCCGAAGATCCGCAGCGTGGCGCGCCGCTCGTCGCCGTGGGCCGCGCGGTCGGCCTCCGCGTGCGCCCGTACGTAGTTGTCCTCGGCGGGTTCGTCCAGGCCCGCCACCAGTCGTACCGCGTCGTCCAGCATCGTGACGACATGGGGGAACGCGTCCCTGAAGAACCCGCTGACGCGTACGGTCACGTCGACGCGCGGCCTGCCGAGTTCGGGCAGCGGGATCGGTTCGAGGCCGCCGACCCTCCGGGACGCCTCGTCCCAGACCGGTCGTACGCCGAGGAGCGCGAGCACCTCGGCGACGTCGTCACCCGAGGTGCGCATGGCGCTGGTGCCCCAGACGGACAGGCCGACGGAACGCGGCCACTCGCCGGTGTCGCTCCGGTACCTGTCGAGCAGCGAGTCGGCCATCGCCTGCCCGGTCTCCCAGGCCAGCCGGCTCGGCACCGCCCTCGGGTCGACGGAGTAGAAGTTCCGCCCGGTCGGCAGCACGTTGACCAGCCCGCGCAGCGGCGAGCCGCTCGGCCCCGCCGGGACGTAGCCGCCGTCGAGCGCGTGGAGCAGCGCGCCGATCTCGTCCGTGGTCCGGGCGAGCCGGGGCACGATCTCCTCCGCCGCGAACCCGAGGATCCGCTCCACGCCCGCCGCGACCTCGGAGGCGCCGAGGACGGAGACGGTCACGGGACGGACGGCGGACGGCTCCCAGCCGTGCTCCTCCATGCCCTCGACGAGGGCGCGGGCCAGGGCCTCGGCCTCGTCCACGGTCACCCGGGAGGCGGCGCCGTCCTCCGCCAGGCCGAGAGCCTCACGCAGGCCGGGCAGCGCCTCCTGACCGGCCCAGATCTGGCGGGCCCGCAGCATGGCCAGGACGAGGTCCACCCGGACCTTCCCCTCGGGGGCGACGCCGAGCACGTGCAGGCCGTCGCGGATCTGGGCGTCCTTGACCTCGCACAACCAGCCGTCCACGTGCAGCAGGAAGTCGTCGAATTCGGTGTCGTGCGGCCGGTCGGCGATGCCCAGGTCGTGATCCAGCCGGGCGGCCTGGATCAGCGTCCAGATCTGCGCTCGGATCGCGGGAAGCTTGGCCGGGTCCATGGCCGCGATCGAGGCGTGCTCGTCCAGCAGCTGCTCCAGCCTGGCGATGTCGCCGTACGTCTCCGCGCGGGCCATCGGCGGCACCAGGTGATCGACGAGTACGGCGTGCGCCCGCCGCTTGGCCTGGGTTCCCTCGCCCGGATCGTTCACCAGGAACGGATAGACCAGCGGGAGGTCGCCGAGTGCCGCGTCGGGCCCGCAGGACGCCGACATCCCCGCGGACTTGCCGGGCAGCCACTCCAGGTTGCCGTGCTTTCCGACGTGCACGATCGCGTGCGCGCCGAACTCGTCGGCCAGCCACCGGTAGGCGGCCAGGTAGTGATGGCTCGGCGGCATGTCGGGGTCGTGGTAGATCGCGATCGGGTTCTCCCCGAACCCGCGCGGCGGCTGCACCATCACCACGAGGTTCCCCGCGCGCAGGGCCGCCAGCACGATCTCCCCGGCGGGGTCGCGGGACCGGTCGACGAACAGCTCGCCGGGCGGCGACCCCCAGTGGCCCTCGACGTCCGCGCGCAGGTCCGCGGGCAGCGTCTCGAACCAGGCGCGGTACCGCGCGGCCGGGATCCGCACCGGGTTGGCCGCCAGCTGCTCCTCGGTGAGCCAGTCCTGGTCCTGACCGCTCGCCGCGATGAGCGCGTGGATCAGCGCGTCGCCGTCCTGCTCCGCCGCACCGGGGAAGCCCGCTCCGAGGTCGTAGCCGGTCTCCTTCATGGCCGCGAGCAGCCGGACCACGCTGGCGGGGGTGTCGAGGCCGACCGCGTTGCCGATCCGCGAGTGCTTCGTCGGATAGGCGGACAGCATCACCGCGATCCGCCGCTCCGGCGCCGGGACGTGCCGCAGCAGGCCGTGCCGTACCGCGATGCCGGCGACCCGCGCCGCACGTTCGGGATCGGCCGCGTAGACGGTCAGGCCGTCGCCGTCGACCTCCTTGAACGAGAACGGCACGGTGATGATCCGCCCGTCGAACTCCGGGATCGCCACCTGGGACGCGGCGTCGAGCGGGGACAGGCCGTCGTCGTCCTCGCGCCACGCGTCACGTCCCGTGGTCAGGCACAGTCCCTGCAGGATCGGCACGTCGAGCTCCGCGAGCGCGCCGACGTCCCACGCCGCGTCGTCGCCTCCGGCCGACGCGGTCGCCGGACGGGTGCCGCCCGCCGCGAGCACGGTGACGACCAGGGCGTCCACGCGCCGCAGGGTGCCCAGCAGCTCAGGCTCGGCGGTGCGCAGCGAACCGCAGTAGACGGGCACCGCCTGCCCGCCCGCGTCCTCGACGGCCCGGCACAGCGTCTCGACGAACGCGGTGTTCCCGGCGACATGGTGGGCGCGGTAGTAGAGCACGCCGATGACCGGTCCGTCCGCGCGCCGGGCGACGCGTTCCAGGGGTCCCCACGTGGGCAGCGGCTCAGGCGGAGCGAAGCCGTTCCCGGTGAGCAGCACCGTGTCGGAGAGGAAGGCGTGCAGCTGGGCCAGGTTCGCCGGGCCGCCGTGCGCGAGGTACGCGTGCGCCTCGGCGCACACCCCGCCCGGCACCGTGGACAGCTCCATCAGCTCGGCGTCGGGCGCCTGCTCGCCGCCGAGCACCACGACCGGCCGGGGGCCGGCGAGCAGCGCGTCCAGCCCGTCCTCCCAGGCCCGGCGCCCGCCGAGGAGCCGTACGACGACGAGGTCGGCGCCCTCCACCAGGGCGGGCAGGTCCGGGACGGTGAGCCTGGCCGGGTTGCCCAGCCGGTAGCCCGCCCCGCCCTCCCGGGCACTGAGCAGGTCGGTGTCGGAGGTCGACAGCAGGAGGATGCCAGGAGACGGCACAGAGCGCACGAGAAAGTCCTCCCTCGGGGTCCTCGCCCCGGGTCGTGGTCGTCACGACGGCAGGAGTCTCCTGGCTCCCGGATCGATGCTCACCCCGGCCTTCCCGTCCGTCGCCGGACCGTGGCCTTCGGTGGGGGTCGCTCCCCGGTTACAGTGGCGGGACCGCGCCGGTTTCACACCGGCTTCCTCCCTGCGCCGTCGCCTGGGATCACACTATGCCAGGCCGACACCCGCGGGGAAATGGGGCGTTACCATCCTCAGCGTGTTCATCGGTGACCTTTCCGGACGGTCGCGGTCCGACGCGTGCCCCGGAGCCCTTCAGGTGCACGCCGCCGCCGACGGTGGCCTGGCACGGATCCGCATCCCCGGCGGCGCGGTCACCGCGTACCAGCTCCGCGTGGTCGCCGCCGCCGCCCGCGAGCTCGGGTCCGGCGTGATCGAGCTGACCTCCCGCGCCAACCTCCAGGTGCGCGGCCTCCAGGTGCGCGGCCTCGCCGGGCGGGAAGTCCGGGCCGGAGACCAGGGGCCTTCCGGGGCGCCGGACTTCGCCGCGCGGATGGCCGCGGCTGGCCTGCTGCCCTCGGCCACGCACGAGCGGGTGCGCAACATCGTGGCCTCGCCCCTGGCCGGTCGCGCACCGGAGAGCAGGCTCGACGTGCGCCCTCTGGTGGCCGAGCTGGACCGCGAGCTGTGCGCCCGGCCCATGCTCGCCGACCTGCCCGGACGGTTCCTGTTCGCCCTCGACGACGGGTCCGGCGACATGCCGGTCCTCGGCGCCGACGTCACGCTGCTGCCGGATGTGCCGGACGTGGCGTTGCTGCTCGCCGGTGCCGACCGCGGGTTGCGCGTGCCCGCCGGTTCCGCGGTCGCGGGCCTGCTCGCCGTCGCGGAGGCGTTCCTGGCCGAACGCGCGGAACAGGGGTCGGGCGCGTGGCGGCTCGCCGAGCTCGCCGACGGCCCCGCCCGGGTCGCGGCCCGCGCCGCGAGCGCGGAGCCGCGTCTCCGCCTGTCCGCCTCCGCCGTACGGCCGGCGGGTGCGGCGGCGGCTCGGGCCACGGGGACGGTCGGGACGGTCGCGCAGCGGGACGGGAGGTGCGCCCTCATCGTCCTCGCTCCGCTCGGGCGGCTCACGGTGGCCCAGGTGGAGGCGCTCGCCCGGGCGGCCGAAGTCGGCGGGGGAAACGGCGGGGGAAACGGCGGGGGAGAGGTGCGGGTGACGCCCTGGCGGGCGATCGTCGTACCCGATCTGCCGCCGCCGGCGGTCGGCGAGCTGCGGGTATCGCTCACGGACGCGGGCCTGGTCGGCGATCCCGCGTCGCCGTGGCTCGGCCTGACCGCCTGCACCGGCCGCCCCGGATGCGCCAAGGCGCTCGCCGACGTCCACACCGACCTCCACACCCACGTCGGCGCCGGGGGGAGTGCGGACCTTTCAGGCGATGCCGTACGCTCACCGACCGGTAAGGGGGACCTGCTTCCCGTGCACTGGGCGGGCTGCGAGCGGCGGTGCGGACGGCCGCGCGGCCGGGTCGTGGACGTGATCGCCACCGAGGACGGGTACCGCGTCGAGCTGGACGGCGTCAGCCGTACGTTCGCCGACGCCGAGCAGACGAGCGCCGCCGTCGCGGCGACCAGAGAGGGAACGTGATCGACTACATCCGGGACGGGGCGGAGATCTACCGCCGGTCCTTCGCCACCATCCGCGCCGAGACCGACCTGAGCGGCATGCCGCCGGGCGTCGCCCAGGTCGCCGTCCGCATGGTGCACGCCTGCGGCATGGTCGACCTGGTGAACGACCTCGCCTGGTCGCCCGGGGTCGTGACGGCGGCGCGCGAGGCGCTGCGGAACGGCGCGCCCGTGCTGTGCGACGCCATGATGGTGGCCTCCGGTGTGACCAGGCGCCGCCTTCCGGCGGACAACGAGGTGCTCTGCACGCTCGGCGACTCGCGGGTTCCCGAGCTGGCGGAACGGCTGGGCACCACCCGCAGCGCCGCGGCGCTGGAGTTGTGGCGCGACCGGCTCGACAACGCGGTGGTCGCGATCGGCAACGCGCCGACCGCGCTGTTCCGCCTGCTCGAACTGGTCGAGGAGGGGGCGGGCCGCCCGGCGGCCGTGCTCGGGGTCCCGGTCGGTTTCATCGGGGCCGCCGAGTCCAAGCTGGCCCTGGCCGAGCATCCGTCCGGCCTGGACCACCTGGTGGTCCACGGGCGCAGGGGCGGCAGCGCGATGGCCGCGGCCGCCGTCAACGCGATCGCGAGCGAGGAGGAGTGAACGGGATGAGCGGAGAGTCCGGCCACCTGTACGGGGTGGGGCTGGGGCCCGGTGACCCGGAACTCGTGACCGTGAAGGCGGCGCGGCTCCTCGGCGCGGCCGACGTGATCGCCTACCACAGCGCCAGGCACGGGCGCAGCATCGCCAGGTCGGTGGCCCTGCCGTACCTGCGGGGCGACCAGATCGAGGAAGCGCTGATCTATCCGGTCACCACCGAGACCACCGACCATCCCGGGGGATACCAGGGCGCGCTGGACGACTTCTACGTCGAGTGCGCCGCCCGCCTCGCCGCGCATCTGGACGCGGGGCGGGACGTGGTCGTGCTGTGCGAGGGAGACCCCCTCTTCTACGGCTCGTACATGCACATGCACAAGCGGCTCGCGCACCGGTACCCGACCGAGGTGGTGCCCGGCGTGACCTCCGTCAGCGGGGCGTCGGCGGTGCTGGGCCGCCCGCTGGTCGAGCGGGACGAGACGCTGACCGTGCTGCCGGGCACCCTCCCGGCGGACGTCCTGGCCGAGCGGCTGGCCGCCGCCGACTCCGCCGCGGTGCTGAAGCTCGGCCGGACCTTCGAGAAGGTGCGTACGGCTCTCGCCGAGGCCGGGCGCCTCGACGACGCCTGGTACGTCGAGCGGGCCACGACGGACAAACAGCGAATCGAGCCGCTCGCCGACGTCGATCCGGCCACGGTCCCCTACTTCTCGCTCGCGCTGGTGCCGAGCCCCCTCACCCCGGTGGCGGGCAGCCCGGCGGAATCCGCTCGTACGACCGAAAGCACGACGGAATGTACGGGCGAGGTGGTCGTCGTCGGGCTGGGCCCGGCGGGACGGCCGTGGCTGACCCCCGAGGCGCAGGACGCCCTCGCCGCCGCCGACGAGCTGGTCGGCTACGGGCCCTACCTGGACCGGGTGCCGCCCAACCCGCGCCAGCGCCGCCACCCCACCGACAACCGGGTCGAGGCCGAGCGGGCCGCGCACGCGCTGGAACTCGCCGCCGCGGGCTCGCGGGTGGCCGTGGTCTCGTCGGGGGATCCCGGGGTGTTCGCCATGGCCAGCGCGGTGCTGGAGGCGGCGGCCGAACCGAGGTTCGCCGGTGTCGCCGTCCGGATCGTGCCCGGCCTGACCGCCGCGCAGGCCGTGGCGAGCCGGGCCGGTGCCCCGCTCGGCCACGACTACTGCGTGCTGTCGTTGTCGGACCTGCTCAAGCCGTGGGAGGTCGTCGCGGAGCGGATCAGCGCCGCGGCGAAGGCCGACCTCGTGCTGGCGATCTACAACCCGGCGTCGCGGAGCCGTACCTGGCAGGTGGCCGCCGCGCGGGACCTGCTGCTCGAACACCGGGCCCCGGACACGCCCGTCGTCATCGGGCGTGACGTCGGAGGTCCGGAGGAGAGCGTGCGGGTCGTGGAGCTGGCCACGCTCGATCCGGCCGAGGTCGACATGCGCTGCCTGCTGATCGTGGGTTCGTCCACGACGCGGATCGCCGATCGCGGCGGGCGGCCCGTCGTCTACACCCCGCGCCGCTACCCGGCGTGAGATCCGACCCAGGCCGCGGCCGCCTCGACGGTGTCCACCTGGAGGACCCCGTCGGGCGGCGCCGGCCGCCGTACGACGACCACGGGAAGTCCCAGCTCGCGCGCGGCGGCCAGCTTGGCCGTGGTCATCTCGCCGCCGCTGTCCTTGGTGACCAGCACATCGACGCGGTGCTCGCGCATCAGCGCCAGCTCTCCCGGCACGGTGTACGGCCCGCGGGAGAGGACCACCAGCGTGCGGCGCGGCATCGGCGGGCCGGGCGGGTCGACCGACCTGGCCAGGAACCACAGGTCGTCCAGGTCCGCGAAGACGGCCAGGCTGCGGCGGCCGGTCGTGAGGAACACCCGCTCGCCCCGGCCGGCCAGCAGGCCGGGCAGCAGTCCGGCGGCGGCCTCCAGCGTGGGCGCCCAGTGCCAGTCGTCGCCGGGCCCCTGACGCCAGCCCGGACGGCGCAGCACCAGCAGCGGCACCCCGGTACGGGACGCGGCGGTGACGGCCGAGGCGGTCATCCGCGCGGCGAAGGGATGGGTGGCGTCCACGACCGCGTCGATCGCGTGCTCACGCAACCAGTCGGCGAGCCCGTCGGGCCCGCCGAAACCGCCCTCGCGCACCTCTCCGACAGGGAGCCGGGGGTCGGTCACCCGGCCCGCCAGCGACGACACCACCCGCAGTCCGGGAACGCCGACCACCCGCTCGGCGAGGCCCCTGGCCTCCGCGGTGCCGCCCAGGATCAGGAGCCGCCTCGTCATCCCGCCACCTCCGCCATCTCATCCAGCTCCGCCATCTCATCCAGCTCCGTCAGGCCGTCCCCATGAGCACGCCACTTCGCCACGGATGGACCACCGGCGCCTGCGCCACCGCCGCGACGACCGCGGCCTACACGGCGCTGCTCACCGGCGCCTTCCCCGACCCGGTGGAGATCGTGCTCCCCAAGGGGCAGCGTCCCGCGTTCGCCCTGGCACGCGAGCGGTTGGGCGACGGGGAGGCGACCGCCGCGGTGGTCAAGGACGCGGGTGACGATCCCGACGTCACGCACGGCGCGCTCATCTCCGTGACCGTACGGCACGGTGCCCCGGGCAGCGGCGTGACGTTCCTGGCCGGGCCGGGGGTCGGCACCGTGACCAAGCCGGGACTGCCGCTCGACGTGGGCGAGCCCGCCATCAACCCCGTGCCCCGGCGGATGATGCGCGAGCACGTCGCCGACGTGGCCGCCCGCCGCGGCGGGACCGGCGACGTGATCGTGGAGATCTCCGTCGAGGGCGGTGAGGAACTGGCCCGCCGCACCTGGAACCCGAGGCTCGGCATCCTGGGCGGCCTGTCCATCCTGGGCACGACCGGAGTCGTGGTGCCCTACTCGTGTTCGGCGTGGATCGACAGCATCCGGCGCGGCGTGGACGTCGCACGGGCGGCCGGCCGTACGCACGTGGCGGGCTGCACCGGCAGCACCTCCGAGCGGGTGGCCGCCGAACTCCACGGGCTCCCGGAGGACGCCCTGCTCGACATGGGCGACTTCGCCGGAGCCGTGCTGAAGTATCTGCGCCGCCACCCGGTGCCCCGGCTCACGGTGGCCGGCGGGATTGGCAAGCTGTCCAAGCTCGCCGACGGGCACCTCGACCTGCACTCCGGCCGCTCCCAGGTCAACCCGGACCTGCTCGCCGCGCTCGTGCTCGGAGCCGGAGGCGACCCGGCCCTGGCCGAGCGGGTACGCGGAGCGAACACGGCGCTGCACGCGCTGCGGCTCTGCCAGGAGGCGGACCTGCCGCTGGGCGACCTGGTCGCCGAAGGGGCACTCGGGACCGCGCTTCAGGTGTTGCGCGGTGCGCCGGTCGAGGTGGACGTCGTGGTCATCGACAGGTCGGGTGTGATCGTCGGCCGCGCGGGCGGCGCCGGTCAGTCGCGGCACCGGTCCGCCGAGTAGAGGTGGCTGTCGGGGAACGCCGACGCCGTCAGCACCCTGCCCACCACGATCACGGCGGTCCGCACGACCCCGGCGGCGCGGACCCGCTCGGCGATGTCGGCCAGGGTGCCGCGCAGGACCACCTCGTCGTCCCTGCTCGCCCGCGCCACCACCGCGACCGGGCAGTCCGCCCCGTAGGCGGGGAGCAGTTCCTCGACGACCGCCTCGATGCGCTGCACCGCCAGATGCAGCACCATGGTCGCCCGGCTCGCGGCCAGCGTGGCCAGGTCCTCACCCTCCGGCATCGGCGTCGCCCGCGCCGACGTACGGGTGAGGATGATCGACTGGCCGACCCCGGGCACGGTGAACTCCCGCTTCAGCGCCGCCGCCGCGGCCGCGAAGGCGGGGACGCCCGGCACCACGTCATACGGCACGCCGAGAGCGTCCAGCCGCCGCATCTGCTCCGCCATCGCGCTGAACACGGACGGGTCGCCCGAATGCAGCCGGGCCACGTCCAGCCCGGCGGCGTGCGCGGCGGACATCTCGGCGACGATCTCGTCCAGAGTGAGCTGGGAGGTGTCCACCAGCCGCGCCCCCGGCGGGCAGTCGTCCAGCAGTTCCCGGGGCACCAGCGACCCGGCGTACAGGCACACCGGGGACGAGGTGATCACCCGCAGGCCGCGGACCGTGATGAGGTCGGCGGCACCAGGTCCCGCCCCGATGAAGTGCACCACGCCCGTCACGACCGCTCCTCCGCACCCGATTCCACTGTTCGCGCCACTATGCCCGGCGCTGTTCGCGCCGCCGTCTTCACCGCCGACCACACGGTCACCGGCATCATGGCCCGCCAGCCGGTGAAGCCGCCGACGGGTGCCGCGCGGTTGACCGCGAGGCGCACCAGATCTCCGCCGAGCCTGCGGTACCAGCCGGTCACGACCGCCTCGGACTCCAGGGTGACGGCGTTGACCACCAGCCTGCCGCCGGGTCTGAGCGCGGCCCAGCAGGCGTCCAGCAGGCCGGGTGCCGTCGCTCCGCCCCCGACGAAGACGGCGTCGGGAACGGCCAGGCCGGCGAGCGCGTCCGGGGCGGCTCCGACGACGATCTCCAGGTCGGGCACGCCCAGCGCCGCCGCGTTGCGGGCCGCCCGATCCGCGCGCTCCCGGCGGCTCTCCACCGCGATCGCGCGGCAGGCCGGATGGCTGCGCATCCACTCGATCGCGATGCTGCCCGCGCCCGCGCCCACGTCCCACAGCAGCTCGCCGGGTACGGGCGCGAGCCGGGACAGGGTGACCGCGCGCACCTCCCGCTTGGTGAGCTGCCCGTCGTGCTCGAACGCGTCATCCGGCAGTCCCGGGACGCGGGGAAGCGGCGTCACTCCGGGATCCGCCCGGCATTCCACCGCGATCACGCTCAACGGGGAGGGACCGGGCCGTCCGGGCAGGTCCCACCGCTCCGCCGTACCGGAGATCCGGGTCTCGCCGGGGCCGCCGAGATCGGAGAGCACCGTCACCGGGCTTCCGCCGTACCCGCGAGCGGCGAGCAGCGCGGCGACTCGCGCGGGCGCTGTCCTGCCCGCGCCGAGCACCAGCACCCGGCGTCCCGGCAGGATCGCCGGGTGGAGCAGCTCGTCGGGGCGGCCGACCAGGCTCACCACCTCGGTCTCCTGGACCGTCCAGCCCATCCGGGCGCAGGCGAGCGACAGCGACGACAGGTGCGGGATCACCCGCACCCGGTCGGGGCCGAGGAGGCGGACCAGCGTGGAGCCGACGCCGAAGAACAGGGGATCGCCGCTGGCGAGCACGCACACGGCACGCCCCCGGTGCGCGGAGAGCAGACCGGGCAGCGCGGGGAGCAGCGGGGACGGCCAGGTCACCCGTTCCGCGCCGATCCCGGAGACGTCGATCCCGGAGACGCCGACCTCGGAGACCAGGGCGAGTTGCCTCGTGCTGCCCATGAGGACGTCGGCGGCCAGCAGGGCGTCACGCGCCGCCGGGCCGAGGCCGCTCCAGCCGTCGGTCCCGATGCCGACGACGGTGATCAGGTCGTCCGGCTCAGACATTGCCGAGCACCCGGGCGACCCGGATCTCGATCACCACCCGCTGGGGGTTCTCCCGTGGCGGCCGATAGCGCGCCGCGTACCGCCGCTCGGCGTCGGCGACCTCCTCCGGGGTGTCCCGGATCACGGCACGCCCCTCCAGGGTCGACCAGCGGCGGCCGTCCACCTGGCAGACGGCGACCGCCGCGCCGTCGGGCCCGGCCGCGGCAACCAGCCGGGCCTTCCGCGAACCCCGCGAGGTGATCACCCGTGCGACCGCCGCGCCGGGGTCGAGTGTCACGCCGACCGGCACCACGTGCGGCGTTCCGTCAGGGCGCACGGTGGTCAGCGTGCACAGGTGCCGCTCACGCCAGAAGGCGCCGAACCCCTCGCCGAGTCCCGTCAGGTCGGGTTGTGCGGCTCCCGCCGGCATCGTTCACCTCGAACAGTCGTCAGTGGTCGTGAGTGGGTCGCCATGCGGGGCGGCGCAGGATGAACCGCCTCCGACGGCCTGCCGTCGGGGGGACGGTCCCCTCGTGCGAGGGACGCCCGCGTGGCGGGGCGCCAGTTTACGGGAGTGCCCGGCACGCCCTTGATGGCGATGCCCTTCACGACGGCGTCCGTCGCGGCATGCCCGTCATGGCATGCACGGTGCGCGATGTCACGTGCGGCGATGTCACGTGCGGCGATGTCACGTGCGGCGATGTCACGGTGCGGCGAGTCGCTCCAGCACGGCGGCGAGGAGCGGCGGCTCGACGGGCTCGTCCAGTGCGGTGAGTTCGGCGGGGGAGAACCACCCGAACCCGAGATAGGTGTCGCTCTCCTCCGACGTCAGCACCGACGGTGTGACCTCGGGGCGCGTGCCGAACCTCGCCAGGTAGAACGGCTCCGTCTTGACGTAGTGAACGCCCAGCCACATGTAGTCGCGGTGGACGGGCACCGACCGGTCGGCCACGGCGGAGCCGGGCAGGCCGGTCTCCTCGGCCAGCTCGCGCCGCGCCGCGTCGAGGGGTGTCTCACCCGGCTCGATCCCGCCGCCCGGGGGCTCCCAGAAGGTACGGCCGGCGACCGGGTCCCGCCAGCGCAGCAGCAGAACGCATCCGTCCTCGTCCACGCACAACACCCGCGCGGCCGGTCGATCGTCAGCCATGGGACCTCGCCCTTCTCGCCCGTACGGGAGCGTCCCCGTCCGCCTGATCATCCCGCACGGGGATCGTCCCGCCGGTCACCCCCCTCGGGTTCGCACTGCCCGGATGGAACCCGAGCGGCCCCACGCGCGTTAGGCGGACGAGCAAGCGCGGGTATTTCCGCTCACCCGGCCCCATGTCGCGGCATGCCGGGTGGCGGCGCCGAGACGGCCCGTGTGAATCGTCGCGGACGTGGTGGAGGTCATCCCGTGCTGGAGGTAACCGCGGTCGGCTGGGCGCTGACCATCGGAGTGATCGTCGCGCTGTTCGCGCTCGATCTGACGCTCGGCATCGTACGGCCGCACACGGTGGGCTTCCGCGAGGCCGTCGGCTGGTCGGTGTTCTACATCGCGGTCGCCGTGGTCTTCGGCCTGGTCTTCGCCTCCTACGCGGGATGGGAGTACGGCGCCGAGTACTTCGCCGGGTACGTCGTCGAGAAGAGCCTGTCGGTCGACAACCTCTTCGTCTTCGTGATCATCATGAGCACGTTCGCGGTGCCCGGCGAGTACCAGCGCAAGGCGCTGACCTTCGGCATCCTGATCGCGCTCGTGCTGCGGGTCGTCTTCATCATGCTCGGCGCCGCCCTGCTGTCGCTGTTCTCGTTCATGTTCCTGGTCTTCGGGCTGCTGCTGATCTGGACCGCCGTGCAGCTCTACCGGCACCGCGACGAGGACCCGAGCGCCGACGACAACGCGCTCGTGCGGCTCACCCGCCGCGTGCTGCCGGTGTCCTCCGAGTACGTCGGCGGCAAGATGATCGCCCGGGTCGGCGGGCGCCGCGTGGTCACGCCGCTGTTCGTGGTGCTCGTCGCCATCGGCAGCACCGACCTGCTGTTCGCGCTGGACTCGATCCCGGCGGTGTTCGGCGTGACGGAGGAGCCGTATATCGTCCTCGTGGCCAACGTGTTCGCCCTGCTGGGGTTGCGCGCGCTGTTCTTCCTCGTCAAGGGACTGCTCGACCGGCTGGTCTACCTGTCCACCGGGCTGGCGCTGATTCTGGCGTTCATCGGCGTCAAGCTGGTGTTGCACTGGGCGCACGGCCTGAGCGACGGGGTGCCGGAGATCCCGACCCCCCTCTCGCTGGCGGTGATCGTCGTCGTTCTGGCCGTCACCACCGTGGCGAGCCTGCTGAAGTCGCGCCGCGACCCCGCCGCCCGCGCGCACGCCGGCACCCTGCGTGCCCCGGCCGAGCCGGAGGCGGAGCCGGGCGAGGAGTGAGCGCGGGAGACGGGACGCCGCCCGGATCAGCCGCGCAGGGCGGCCATGTTGGCGTAGCTCAGCTCGGCGTACCTCAGGGAGCGGCCCGGGTCGGAGGCGTCCCCCGGGGCGTTGTCCTGCTCGTACATCGGGTTGTGGTAGCCCTTGGCCCCCATGTTCGCGAAGAAGGCGGCGTAGTCGATGTCACCGGTGCCGAACGGCACCATGTCGTAGCCGTTGCCGCTGGCCGGGTTGGACGTGCCGTCCTTGGCGTGGAACAGCGGGAACCGCTTCGTCTGCGCCCGCACCACGGCGAGGGGGTCGAAGACGCCGGTCTGCGGCGAGCCGTCGGGCGCGGTGTACGCGCGGAACTTGAACTGGGCCACGTGCGCCCAGAAGATGTCCATCTCCAGGTAGACGTCCTTGGGGTCCGTGATCGTGAGGAAGTACTCCAGCTTGCGGATGCCCGAGGACCGGGTCGGCCGCCCGGCCGCGTCGAGCGGTCCGCTGTCGAGGAGGAAGTTGTACGCCGCGTCGTGGTTGTGGGTGTACAGCTTGATCCCGGCGGTGGAGGCCAGCGAGCCCAGGTGGTTCCACTTCTCGGCGGCCACGTCCCAGTCGCCCTTGTACGCGCTGCCGGTGGGGTCGCCGCCGGTGCCCATGTGCCCGAGGCCGAGGATGCCGGCGATCTCCAGGTGCAGCTTGAACCGGTCGAGGTCGGACGGCGTGAGCGGCCACGAGCCGGGGATGAAGCCGTGGTTGCCCTCCGCCTGCAGGCCGTTGTCGTCCAGCCAACTGCGCAGCAGCCGGGCGCCCTCGACGGACTCCAGGTTGCCCCCGCCCTCGGCGTTCGGATGCTGGCCGTACCCGGCGAACTCCACCTGCTTGTAGCCGATGCGGGACAGCTCCTCGAACACCCGGCGGAAGCCGGAGGCGAGGGGTGTCGAGCCGGGGTCGCGCCCGATCGCGTCGCGCACGGTGTAGAGGATGATGCCGCGCTTGCCCGGCGGCACCAGCACGCCGTTGCCTCCTGCCGCGCCGGCGGCGGCCCGGGCGGCCGACGCGAGCGGACCCACCCCGGTCAGGGCGGCCGCCGCCGTGACGCCCGTCGTGGCGGCGAGGAAGCGGCGCCGGCTCAGGCCGAGCGCGCGGCGCAGGGCGTCGGAGGTCTCGATGGATTCTTCGTGTGCGGTCATCGCTGCCGTCCTCTTCGGCAAGGACGCGTGCGCCGAACACGTCGGGAGTGCGGTGGTGCCGGTCGGTCCCTGTGACGTACCACCGTCACCCGGGGATCAAGGCGCCCTCATTGTTACGGCGCGACCGCCGATCGGTCAATGTACCGGCGGCGCGGGCGTTCAGGCCGGCGCGGTGACCGCCTGGTCGACGGTGCCCGGCGCCAGCACGTGCTCGACCACCATGACCGCGGCGCCGATGACGCCCGCCCGGTCGCCGAGCTCGCTGGCCCGGATGTTCAGGTGCTGGGTGGCCAGGGGCAGGGAGCGGCTGTAGATCGCCTCGCGTACACCGGCGAGGACGTGCTCGCCCGCCTCGGCGATGTCGCCGCCGACGACGATGACCGACGGGTTGAAGAAGTTGACGATGGCCGCGAGCACGCCGCCGATGTCCCGCCCGGCCTGCCGGATGACCTGGGCGGCCTGGGCGCTGCCCCCGCGGATCAGCCCTACGACGTCGCGGCTGCCCGCGGCGTCGATGCCCGCGGCGCGCAGCGTGGCGGCCATCGCGGCGCCACTGGCGACCGCTTCGAGGCAGCCGGAGTTACCGCACCGGCACAGCGCGTCGCCCGCCGAGGTGACCCGGATGTGTCCGATGTCACCCGCCGCGCCCTGCGAGCCGCGGTGCAGCCGCCGGTCGGCGATGATGCCGCAGCCGATGCCGGTGCCGATCTTCACGAAGAGCAGGTGGTCGACCTCCGGGCTGGCGATCCAGTGCTCGCCCAGGGCCATGATGTTCACGTCGTTGTCGACGAGGACGGGGGCGCCGAGCCGCTCGCCGAGCCACTCGGGGACGGGGAAGTCGTCCCAGCCGGGCATGATCGGCGGGTTCACCGGTCGGCCGGATGTGTGCTCGACCGGTCCGGGCAGGCCGATCCCGATGCCGCAGATCTGGGAGAGCGGGTGCCCCGTCTCGGCCAGCATCTCCTCGAACGCGGTGACCAGCCAGGACAGGGTCGGCTCCGGGCCGCGCTCGATCGGCAGTTCGGCCGCGCGCTCGGCCAGCACCGCCATGCCGAGGTCGGTGACCGCCAGCCGCGCGTGCGTCGCGCCCAGGTCGGCGGACAGCACGATGCGGGCGCCCCGGTTGAACGCGAACGCGGTGGCCGGGCGTCCGCCGGAGGAGATGGTGTCCTCGGAGGGGACGATCCAGTCGTGGTTGATCAGCACGTCGAGCCGCTGTGACACGGTGGACCTGGCCAGGCCGGTGAGCTGGGCCAGCTCGGCGCGGGTCCGGGCCTGCCCGTCCCTGAGGATCGCGAGCAGGGCGCCCGCGCCCGCGGCAGGGCCGCCGGATTCGCTCAGTGTGCCGTGCGTCAACGTTTCTCCCTCAACGGACATCACAACCCGATGCTTCATCGTGATGTTACATCAGCAGATCACTACCTTTTGTTGACAGTCGGCATAAGTCGGGCTTAGCGTCGCGAAATATGGACGACATAAAACGAGTGTCGTCGCATCGCGTGTACCGGTAACTGCTCCAGCCGTTCCGTGCGGCGGGCCCGGTCGTCCGTTCCGCCGTCGCGCCGAGACGGCGGGGCGGGCGAGTGCCACCCGGGCTCCACCCACCCCTGTCCCAGCGCCCCCTGCGT
>NZ_JADDIL010000103.1:0-22907 GCF_020826795.1 Microtetraspora sp. AC03309
CGGGGACATCGGGGACATCGGGGACATGGGGAACTTCGTCCGCGACGTGTCCGCCCATCCCGACGTCCGCGAGCTCTATCCGCTCGCGGACGTCCTGGTCACGGACTACTCGTCGGCCATGTTCGACTTCGCGCCGACCGGACGCCCCATGCTGTTCTTCGCGTACGACGTCGAGGAATGGGCGGGCCGGTTCCCCTTCGACTACGAGGCGGAGGTGCCCGGGCCGCTGCTGCGCACCACCGACGAGGTGATCGAGGCGGTCGCGCACGCGGGCGAGGTCTCCGCCAAGTACGCGAGGCTTCGCCACGACTTCGTGGCGAAGTTCTGCCCGCTGGACGACGGCATGGCCGCCCGCCGGGTGGTCGACCGGGTCTTCGGGACGGCGGCGGAGCGGGGGTAGCCCTGGTCAAGAATCGCCCAAGGCGCGGTAAGGGTACGACGTCCGCCCGATCCCGACAGGTGATCGCGGGCATTCTGGCCGCGTGCGTACGGCTCCCAGACTCTCGGTGATCGTTCCGTTCTGTGACGTGGCGGAGCATTTCGAGGACTGCCTCGGCTCGCTGCGCGCGCAGACGCTCACGGACGTCGAGTTCATCCTCGTGGACGACGGTTCCACCGACTCCGGGCCGTCCATCGCCAGGGCGTACGCCGCCGCCGACTCCAGGTTCACGATCGTCGGCGGGCCGAAACGCGGCGCGGGCCCGGCGCGTGACGCCGGGATCGCGCACGCGACCGGCGTGTACCTCGCCTTCGCGGACGGTGACGACATGGTCCCGGAGGACGCCTACCGGACCATGGTGGAGTCGCTCGACGAGACCGGATCCGACCTGGCCTGTGGCGCGGTGACCCGGCTGCGGCAGGACGGGTCGGTGAAGTCGCGCGTCGTCCCGCCCGGGTTCGCGACGACCGTGCCGCGTACCCACGTCAGGGTGAACCGGGACCTTCTCCAGGACCGGCACGTGACGAACAAGGTGTTCCGCCGGTCCTTCTGGGACGCGCACGGCTTCGTCTTCCCCGAGGGGTTGTACGAGGACGCGCCGGTCGCGATCCCGGCGCACGTCCTGTCCGCCGCGACCGACGTGCTCAGCGACGCCGTGTACCTGTGGCGTTCCCGGCCGGGCTCGGCGCGCGACCGCAGGGGAGACCCGGACCGCGTCGCCCGGTCGCTGGCGTCGGCCGCGACGGTGTCGGCGTTCCTGGCCGAGCGCGCCCGCAAGCTGCGGCGA
This sequence comes from Microtetraspora sp. AC03309, assembly GCF_020826795.1. Taxonomy (NCBI): domain Bacteria; kingdom Bacillati; phylum Actinomycetota; class Actinomycetes; order Streptosporangiales; family Streptosporangiaceae; genus Microtetraspora; species Microtetraspora sp. AC03309. Next base: position 1,227 of record NZ_JADDIL010000103.1, read on the forward strand.
CGGCACGACCAGCACATCGCGGAGACGGAGTTCCCCCTCCTCCTCGACATGCTCGCCACGGCGCGGGCGGGGGTCGCGAGGAGGTTGTCCGACCACGCGCGGGCGTGCCTCGAAGCGCTCCACCCCGCCGCGGCCGACGAGTTGCCGGCGCTCCAGCGCCTCCAGATCCACCTCCTGCGCGAAGGCATGGTCAAGGAACTGGCGGTCGTCCAGCGGTTCGCGCGTACGGAGATCGACGATCACGGCGTGGTGCGGAGCGGCCTGCGCGACCCGCGCTGGTACTTCGACTATCCCTTCCGCGGTGATCCCCGCGTCCCCGACGCGATCTACGAGGCGGGGCCGGAACTGCGTGTCCACGCCATGGTCGACGACGTACGGTGGACGGGCCGGCTGCTGCGGATCACCGGGCACGCCTACCTCTGCCGCGTGGACAGTAAGCTCTGCGACGTCGAGGTCTGGCTCGAATCCGGTGACCGGCGGATGCCGCTGAAGGCGGGCCGCGCTGAGCGGCCGGACGTGACCGCCGACTCCCGGCAGTCCGCCGTCTCTCACGACAGATCCGGCTTTTTCGTCCAGCTCGACCCAGCTCAGATCCCCGAAGGGACGTGGACGCTGCATACCCGCGTGTCCACGCGCGGCATCACCCGCGACGCACGCGCGGCCGGCCACCGGGACGCGGGCCGGCGGGGCTTCCACGTGGGCGGCGTCGAGGTGTCCCTCACCCGTGAAGGCGGGCTGGTCCTCACGGCTCGCGGCTCCGAGGACGCCGCCGTGCTCCACCCCGCCGCCGTCCCCGTGGCGGGCAGGATCACCGGCGTCCGGTGGACGGAGGACCACGAGCTGGTCCTGACCGGGGAGGGCGAGAGCCGTACGGACCGGATCGCCCTTCTGCTCGGGGGCTCCGGGGGCTCCGGGGGCTCAACGGACGCGGGGGACCCGGGCAATCCGGGAGAGCGGCACGAGTGGCCGGTCAGGTGGTCGGGCGGGCGCTTCACCGCGACGATCGGCGCGACCGCGGACGGGTTGCCCGTGCGCGGCGGGCGATGGCGTGTCCTTCTCGGCGACGGGCCGCTCGCGCTCGGCCAGGAACTGCTCGCCGCCCCGCCGGAGCCGCACACGACGTCTGTGCACCGGATCTCCTTCCTGCCCGGCCTCGGCGGCGAGCTCGCGCTCCTGGTCAGGCCGGCGCTGCGCCCGGACGAGCGCGGTAGGTACGCCCTGCGCAGGCTCCGCGGCACGCGGCGCCACCATCGCGCGCGGATCAGGGACGCGGTGCTCTTCGACAGCTACGGCGGGAACCAGTACTCGTGCAACCCCCGGGCGATCTCGGAGGAGTTCCAGCGTCGCGATCTCGGCACGGACCTGATCTGGGTCACCAGGGACGGCCAGTTCGCGGTCCCCGAGGGGGTCCGCACCGTCCTGTACGGCTCCCGCGAGCACGAGGAGGCGCTCGGGACCAGCCGCTTCGTCGTCGCGAACCGGCGCACCCAGCCGTCCTGGTACGTCGATCGGCCGGACCAGACGTTCGTGCAGACCTGGCACGGCACCCCGCTCAAGTGCCTGGGCCGCGACGTCAGGGGCAAGCCGCTGGCCAGCCATGACATCTACGAGGGACTCGACCGCTACGCCGCCATGTGGGACGTGCTCGTGTCGCCCAACCCGTTCTCCACGCCGATCCTGCGGCGCGCCTTCGGCTACGAGGGCGAGGTCCTGGAGTCCGGCTACCCCCGCAACGACGTGCTGCTGCGGCCCGGACGGGCGCACCGGGTGCGCGCGGACCTCGGCCTTCCGGACGGGACGCGCGTGGTCCTCTACGCGCCGACCTGGCGCGACGACGAGCACTCCCGCCGGGGGCGCGTCGACCTGGAGCTGGAGGTCGGCCGGGTCGCCAAGGCGCTCGGTGACGACACCGTCCTGCTGGTCCGCGCCCACTATCTGATGGCCGGGCGGACAGCGATGCCCACGGTCGTCCCCGGGGCCGGCGGGGGATCACCCGGCGGATTCGCCGTCGATGTGTCGAGATTTCCCGACATGGCGGACCTGCTGGCCGTCACCGACGTGCTCGTCACCGACTACTCGTCGGCCATGTTCGACTTCGCCTGCACGGGACGGCCGATGGTCTTCTTCGCCTACGACCTGGAGCGGTACCGCGACCAGATCCGGGGCTTCTACTTCGACTTCGAGAAGGAGGCCCCCGGCCCGATCGTCCGTACGTCGGACGAGGTCGCCGACGCGGTCGGCGAGGCGCTGCGGCACGGAGAGCGACTCGGCCGTGCGGCGCGCTACCGGGACTTCGCGGTGCGGTTCTGCCCCTTCGACGACGGCCACGCCTCCGAACGCGTCGTCGATCGCATGTTGTCCTGACCTCTCCCCGCGGCTGAAACCCGGGGTTCCTCGTTTCAGGAGTCTCGATGAGCCTTTTCCCGGCCGGCGCGCTCGCGCGGCCTCTCGCGCTTCCCCGCCTCAGGAGCGGCGCGACGCTCCTGCCGCCCGGTCTGGTCGCCCTGGCCGCCGGACTGTGGGGCCTGGACGGCCCGCCCATCTGGCGGGACGAGGCCGCCACCGTCAGCGCGGTCGTCCGTACGCCGTCCGAGTTGCTGGACCTGTTGAGCCGGGTGGACGCCGTCCACGGCGTCTACTACGCGTTCATGCACGTCGTGGCCGGCGTGTTCGGCACGGGTGACGTGGCGTTGCGCCTGCCCTCGGTGCTCGGCGGCGTGCTGGCCGCGAGCGGGCTCGCCGCACTCGGGCGGGCACTGGGCAACGCCCGCGCCGGCTTGTACGGCGGGTTGCTCCTGGCCGTGATGCCGATCTTCTCGCGCTACGTCCAGGAAGGCCGGCCGTACGGGATCACGATGGCCGGAGCAGTCGGGGTGGCCCTCCTGCTCGTGCGCGCGCTCCGCGCGCCCTCCTGGCGGCGCTTCCTCCTGTACGGCGCGGCCGTGGCGGGGCTCGCCTACCTGAACCTGTTCGCCTTCCTGGTCGCCGGCGGGCACGGCGTGTACGTCCTGGCGGAGGCGTGGCGGGGGCGCGGCTCCTCGCACCCGGGCACGCGGCGCACGGTCACACGCTGGTGCGGAGCCGCGGCACTGGCGATGGCGGCCGTCCTGCCGCTGGCGTGGATCTCGTCGGGTCAGAGCGGGCAGGTCGGCTGGATCCGGACTCCCGGGCCGGAAGAACTGCGGCTGCTCGCCATCCGGATCTTCGGCGACCTCGGCACGACGAACTCGGCGTGGGCGGGCATCGCGCCGCTGGTCCTCGCGCTCGCGCTGTACGGTCTCACCCGGTGCGGGGCGGTCGCCCGGCTGGCGCTGCCGTGGCTGCTGGTGGCCCCGCTCGCGCTGCTGGCCGTGTCGTGGGCGCTCCACCCGGTCTTCGTCTTCCGCTATGTGCTGTGTTGCGTGCCCGCGGCCGCTCTGCTGGCGGGGGCGGGGCTCGCGGCGCTGCCCCGCCGGCTCGCGGTTCCGCTGCTCGCGGTCGGGATCGGGCTGGCCATCCCCGGTCACCTCGCGACGCGGGGACCGGACGGACGGCAGGACAACCCCGATCCGCTCATGTCGGTGCTGGCGAGCGCGGCGCGGCCCGGCGACGCGGTCGCCTTCGCCCCCGGGCTGACCAGGAAGTACACCGTCGTCTACCCCGGGATCTTCGACCGCCTGGACGACGTGCTGCTGCGCAGGTCACCCGAGCGGGACGGCAGCTTCTCCGGGCGGGACGTGCGCCGCCGCGCCCAGGCGAGGCGCCTGGACGACGTGCGGACGCTGTGGGTGGTCGGCTACGCGAGCAAGATGCGGGCCACCGACTGGGGAGACGACCTGTTCCCCGAATCCTTCGAATGCACCGGACACTGGATCTCCGGCGACTTCGCGATGGCCCGCTGCACGAATCAAGACGGTACGAATTAAGACGGTACGAATCAGGACAGCTCGAACGCGTTGGGCGTCGGATAGTAGGCCTCCAGGAAGCGCATCAGCAGCGCGTCCTGCTCCTCGGTCGTCGGCGCCGTGTCGTTCAGGCAGAAGGCGTCGTGCTTGCGTTTGGCCAGCATGCGGCGCAGCTTGGCCGGAGTCTCCTCCAGCGCCAGATCGACGTACGTGTAGTCGATCATGCCAGGCGCCGCGCGCCCGGTCAGATACGCGTAGTAGTGGGCCAGCGACGACACCACCGAGATGTCGCTGGACTCGCGGAAGGCGCCGCGCGCCGTCGCCGCGAAGTCCTCGGCGAACCGCTCCTCGACCTCGTACAGGAGGGACCGGCGCAGGGCGTAGGGGACATGCTTCATCTTCTGGGTGAGCGTCCGCCCGGCCAGGGCTTCGAGTATCCGCCGGTTGTTCATGCCGGCAGCGTGGACCGGCGACTCCTCGTCCGCGGGGGAGCCGAACGGCACGTGCACGATGCTCGGGAAGAAGTGCGGCATCCCGTTCCCCTCGAAGAACGTGTGCGCGGGCAGCGGCCGTCCGAGGAAGAAGTCGTCGTTGAGGTAAAGGAACTGCTCGGACAGCCCGTCGATGTGGTGCAGCTGCGTCTCGATCGCGTGCGAGTTGAACACCGGCAGCACGGACGGGTCGCCGAAGATCTCCTTGTGGTCCACGACCGAGACGAGCGGGTCGGAGGTGTCCAGCCACGGAGGCCGCTGACCGTCGGTGACCACCCACACCCGGTTGACCCAGGGCGCGTACGTCAGGAGCGATCGCAGCGAGTAACGCAACTCGTCCCTGCTGACGAAACGGGCGTCGGTCGTGGCGAGCTCGCTGAGCCCGCCGGTCAGCGCCAGGTCCCGGCGGGCGCGCCAGGCCGGATCGGAGCCGTCGACCCAGGTGTAGACCGCGTCGATCGGGAAGTCGATGTCGTCGATCAGGCGGTGGGTGAACTCGGGCCGTGTGGGATAGCCGCCGATGCTCCGCGACGGCGACACCAGGTTGTTGAACAGCTCCTCGCCGCCCTGGACGGTCTCCCCGTGCGCGGGCACGATGTCGCAGGACCGGTTGGGGCGCGGCGCCACCAGCATGTCTCCCTCGGGCGCCCAGAACTCCAGGTCGCAGCCGTGCTCGGCGCCCAGGGTGAGGGTGTGCGACGGGCTGGTGAAGTAGAGCGCGACCCGCACCACGCGGGCGTTCTCCAGCGTTCCCGCGCGCCGGAGCGGGAGCATCTCGCCCACCTCCGTCGACCGCTCGCCGCGCCTGCCGTACGGCTGCCGCCCGGCGAGGAACGGTTGTCCGCATTGGGCCAGAGCTGACAACGCCTCTGACCGGTGGGTCGTCGCGACCGCCACGGCGGGCGGCCTGCCCCGCGGTGGACGGACGCAGAAGTACGGCACGCCGGCGCTCGCGAGCGCCGAGCACACCAGCCCGAAGGTCTCCCGTTGCGCCTGTAACGGGCTCGCGTCTTTCCTGATCAGTGCGGCGCCCGGCGTGGTCCCCCCGGCGAGCAGGCGCGTTCGCAGCCGTCGATACAACGTTCCAACCGGCATGATCTCCCCCCGGGACAGGACTGTAACCGATGACCGTCACGCTCGCGGGACGCTTTGACGAGGTCGGGGGGAGAGTCAAGAACTGGCAACGAGTTGACCTTCCTAGCACCGATTCGCATGTAGGTGGCTACTCAACGTAGTCATGCTGGCGTGCATGGGAAGCTTCACGCTGGACGATGTTCTGGCGGTGCGAAAGCCCAGGGACTCGTGGTGGACCGTCTTCCTGGTCGATCCGATCGCCTGTCGGCTCGCGCTGCTGGTGGCCAATCACACCTCGATCACCCCCAACGGGCTGACCCGGTTGTCCATGGTGCTCGGCCTCACCTCGGCCGTGTGCTTCGCCCAGGAGTTGCTGATCGCGGGAGCGGTTCTGTTCTTCGTGAGCTTCACCGTCGACTGCATGGACGGGAAGATCGCGCGACTCAAGGGCAACGGGACGCCGTTCGGTCTCTGGCTGGACTATGTGGGCGACCGCATCCGGGTCCTGTGTTGCGCGTTCGGCATCGCCTCCGCGCTGTACGCGCGGACCGGTGACCTCGTCTACGTGGTGGCCGGCGCCGCGATCGTCGTGCTCGACCTGTTCCGCTACATCAACGGCCCGCAGCTCAAGCGGGTCCGGGACTGCACGAGGGCGGCCGCCAGGGAGAGCGCGGGAGCCGAGTGCGTCTTCATGGACGAGCTGCTCGGCGCCGCCCCCGGGAGCAGCACCGAGCAGGTACGGCGCGACTTCGAGCGCGTCGGCGACGAGGACGGCCGCGCGCTGGTGGACCTGCAGAGGGGCTTCCGGGCGCAGTTCCCCTGGTACGACCGCGTCCGCATGTTCCTCGTGGCGCACCGCGTCCGCTCGCACGTGATCAGCGGCATCGAGTTCCACGCCGCGGTCTTCGTGATCGGACCGGTCCTCGGTGCCGTGGGCTGGCTCTGGAGTTCCGCGGTGACGGGCGCGTTGCTGCTCGCGTTCGAGTGCGTCCTCGTCTACCGGGCCTGGCTGGCGACCAGAGAGGTGACCCGCGCTGTGCCGGTAAGGGAAAGGGAGAAGGTTCTTGTCTGAACGGCCGATCTTCGTCGTGGGGTGCCCGCGCTCGGGTACCACCCTCCTCCAGCTCATGTTGCACGCCCATCCGCGGCTGGCCGTGCCGCCAGAGACCCGCATCGTCGTGCACGCGTACAACAAGCGGCACAAGTACGGCGACATGCGGCAGGCGGCGAACAGGCGCAGGCTCGCCGAGTGGATCGCCGACGGCAGCCGCACCCAGTTCACCGACCTCGGCGTCGACCGCGACGACTACGTCACGAGGGCCGTCGAGGGACCGGGCAGCCTCGGCTCCGTCGTCGGCCTCGTCTACCAGATGTTCGCCGAGCGGTTCGACAAGCCCCGATGGGGCGACAAGCGGCCGCCGTACATCCGCCATCTCGACGAGATCCTGGCCATGTTCCCCGACGCCCAGATCATCCATCTGATCAGGGACGGCCGGGACTGCGTGTCCTCGCTCAAGGAGATGCCGTGGTTCGGCGAGGACATCTACCACGCGGCGCACCGCTGGGCCGAGGCGATCGACCTGGGCCGGCGCGCGGCGCGCAAGTTCTCGCCCGACAGCTACCACGAGTTGCGGTACGAGGACCTGACCGCCGACCCCGAGCACGCGCTGACCCGGCTGTGCGCGTTCATCGGCGAGGAGTACCACCCCGCGATGCGGGAGCCGTACCGGGTCGCGGACGTCGTGCCGGAGCGCAAGACCTGGCACGTCAACACCCGCTCGGAGGTGACGACCGAACGGTCGGGCACCTGGGCGGAGCGGCTGGAGCCGTGGGAGATCGGACTGTGCGAGGCGGTGCTTGGGGAGCGCCTTCTCGACCAGGGCTACACGCTCAGCGGGGCGCCGCAGCCGGCCCGTGAGCACCTGGCGGCCTACCGGAAGGTGGCGTCGCGTTTCCGCAGGAAGCGGTGGCAGAAGGGCGTCACCGAGCGGTTCGACCGGATGCGCGAGCCCGGCCCCGTGGCGGCGCTGCTGACCGAAGGGCAGCGCGCGATCGCGGGACTTCCGGAGCGGCCGAGCCATCGGCCGGCGCACCGAGTCGCCGCACGCTGAGTTACCAACACAGGGGGATTGATTCACATGCAGTCGGACAGGCCGATTTTCGTCGTCGGCTGCCCGCGCTCGGGCACGACGATGCTGCAGCTCATGTTGCACTCCCACCCGCGCATCGCGGTTCCGCCGGAGACGCGGTTCCTGGTCCCGGCCTACTTCTCGCGCAAGTCGTACGGGGACATGCGGCAGGCGGAGAACCGCCGCAGGCTCGCCGAGTGGATCGCGAACGGCAGGAACACCAAGTTCCGCGAGCTGGGCCTGGACAAGGCCGAGTTCATCCAGACGGCGATGATGGGACCGGGCAGCTTCGGCTCGGTCATCGGGACGGTCTTCAAGAGCTACGCCGAGCGTTTCGGCAAGCCCCGCTGGGGCGACAAGCGGCCCAGCTACTTCAAGCACGTGGACATGCTGACGCGCATGTTCCCCGACGCCCAGTTCATCCATCTGGTCAGGGACGGGCGTGACTGCGTCGCCTCCCTGAAGGAGATGCCCTGGTACACCCTGGACAGCTTCCACGCCGTGTCCAACTGGGCCGAGGCCATCGACTTCGGCCGGCGCAACGCCCGCAAGCTCCCCGCGGACACCTTCTACCAGCTCCGGTACGAGGACCTGACGGCCGACCCCGAGCACGAGCTCAGGAAGCTGTGCACGTTCATCGGTGAGGAGTACGACCCGGCGATGTGCGAGCCCAGGCACGTGGCCCGCGTGGCGGTGCCCGCGCACAAGGTCTGGCACAGCAACACGCACGGCGACGTCACCACCGCGCGCTCGGGCAGCTGGTCCTCCCGGCTGGAGCCGTGGGAGATCTCGCTCTGCGAGGACGTGCTCGGTGAGCGGCTCGCGGCCTGCGGGTACGAGCTGAGCGGCGCCCCCAAGGCGGAGCGCCGGCACCTCTCCGCGTACAAGGCCGCCGCGGGCAAGCGGAAGGCCGCGCGCTGGCGCAAGGGCAACCGCGACCTGCTGGTCCGGCTGCGTGAGCCCGGCCCGATCGCGGCCCTCCTGACCGACGGTCAGCGCACCCGCGCCGGCCTCCCCGCGCAGCGTCCCCGCGAGCTCGTCAACGGCTGACGTGTTCGAACAGCGACGTCCAGCGGTCGAGCACGTGTTCCAGCCGGAACCGCTCCGCGTGCAGGCGGGCGGCGGCACCCAGCCGCCGCCGCTCGTCCGCCGAGCCCATCAGCCGTGACAGCGCCGCGGCGAGGGCCGGGACGTCCGCCGGGGGGACGAGCAGGCCGGTGCGTCTTGGCACCACCAGCGCGCGTACGCCTCCGGACACGTCGAACGCGGCGCACGGCACCCCGTACGACGCCGCCTCCCCGATGACCAGCGGCAGCCCCTCGTGCTCGCTCGACAGCCCCACCACCGACGCCTTGAGGTATTCGACCGGCATCCCCGCCGCCGGTATCCGCCCCCTGAAGACGACGCTGCTCGCGACACCCTCCGCCGTCGCGTGCAGCCGGAGCCGCTCCTCCTCGGGCCCGTCCCCGATCAGGTGCAGCTCCCAGCCCGGGTCCACTCCCGTACGGCGTGCCGCCGCGAAGGCCGAGATCAGCCGGTCGAACCGCTTGACCCCGGCCAGCCTCCCCACGCCCAGGATCCGCCGGCCGCCGACGGACGCCACCGTCTGCGGCCAGCCGGGGAGCGGGTTCGGCAGGTGGCAGGTGTTGGGCAGCAGCGCCGCCTCGGAGAAGCGCCTGGCGTCGTCGGCGCTGAGGAAGACCGCCTGGTCGAGCGCGCCGTAGTGCGCCCGGACCGAGCGGAAGTGCCACGAGCCGAGGGCGTGGTCGAACGAGCCGTGATACTGCCCGATGCCGAGGTGGCGATGCGGCGCCAGCAGGTCCCGCATCCTGGTCACCACCGCGGGTGAGGTCATCACGACGTAGCAGGGGCCGACGCGGGACAGGAGCCGCGTGACGGCGCGCCGGTCGGACCGGCGCCAGGCCCGTTCCGGCGGCGTGGCGCCGATCACGTGGCGGTCGTACGCGGGCCGCTCCACGTAGCGGACGGGGTCGGCGGACCGGTGCAGGCCGGCCACGTGGACCTCGTAGCCGCGCTCGGCCAGGCCCTGCGCGACGGTGTGCGTGACACGCTGGATCCCGCCCAGGGTGTCGGCGTCCATGCAGGCGAACAGGACGGTTCTCACCGGGCCGCCCATTTCCGGACCGGCCGCTTCCGGCGTCTCCGGTCGGGGAAGGCCGGGGACAGGATCGCCGCGACGAGGGACCGGGCGAACGACGGACGCGGGACCACGGCCCCGGCGAAGAACGCGTCGACGACGCGAGCCGCCGCCTCTCCCGTCTCCCGGGCGCACCACATCCGGCGGAAGGCCGCGTATCGCTCCGCGTACCGGGCGTGCCAGGCCGCGTGCGATTGCGTGTGTGGTGCCGTGTGTGGTGCGCCGTGCGGTGGCGGTCCGAGGTCGCGCAACACGCGGACGAGCTCATCCGTGGTGGTGACGCACGGGCCCGGGGCGATCTCGGGCAGGTCGTGGTGGACACCGCGCTCGGCCCGGCGGTACTCCTCCCAGTCGTCGGCGAAGAGCACGATCGGCTTGCCGGTGACCGCGAAATCGCACATCACCGACGAGTAGTCCGTCAGCAGCACGTCCGCGGCCAGGATCAGATCGTTGATCTCGGGATAGCCGCCCGCGGGCCGGACGAAGTGGCGCAGCCGCTCGGGCACCGCGAACCGCTCCACCGGGTGGGTACGCAGGACCAGCACCCATTCCGGGTACAGCTCGGCCGCCAGCCGGTCGAGGTCCGCCCGGACCGACCGGCCGGAGAGCTTCGCGCGGTCCCGGTAGGTCGGCGCGTACAGCAGGATCCGGGCCCCCTCACCGATCTCCAGTCGTTTCCTGGCCCGCGCCACCGCCGCGGCGTCCCCGCGTACCAGCACGTCGCAGCGCGGCGAGCCGTACCGCAGCAGCGGGCCGGAGTACTCGTTGGCGGGCAGGAAGATCCGCTCGAACTCCGCGCTGGGGGAGACCAGGGCGTCCCAGCGGGCCACGTTCGCCCGCCACTCCTCGCGCGGGCCGGGGAAGTCTCCCCTGAGGTCCGGCGAGTTCAGCCCGACCGACTTGGAGCCCTGACCGTGCCAGGTCTGCAGGTAGCGGGTGCCGGGCGGCTTGGGGAAGCCCAGCGGCATGCCGTGGCTGTCCACCCACCAGCCGGCCCGCGCCATCGTCCACAGGTAACGCCAGCTCATCCGCCGGACCTTGGTCACGTCGCCGGGGAAGTTGCGCCGGTTCGCGGACACCGACCAGACCGCCCTGAGCGGCAGCTTCCTGCGGCGGACCTCCTCGTGGACGTACCGGGGATGCCCGGTGTAGCCCCTGCCGCAGTCGGACTCGAACAGCACGAGGTCACGCCGCCGGGGGACGACCCGGATCAGTCCCCTGTAGATCCGCAGCTTGAGGTTCCGGTACCCCGGATGCCCGATGATCCTTCTGCGCAGGGCGAGCAGCCGCGGCACCACGTGCCGGAGCGGGCCGCGCCGCTCCCACACCGTGCGCAGCAGGGCGCTGTCGCCCGCCGGCCGTACGGTCACGCGGTGCGTCGCCGTGGACGCCGTGAGCGGCGGCATCGAGGGGTCGGCGAGGAGACGGTCGCCGGTGGTGTGCCCGTCCGCCCTGGTGAAGGACACTTTCGGGTCATGGGCACCGGCCCACCAGAACGGGCGGGGGTTCGCCCCCGACAGATCCACGTCGGCCCGGAGGAGGTACCCGCCGTCCGCGTGCTCGTGTGGCGAGAGCCGTACCCGATGGGGGCCGAAGACGAGGTGGGCCACCGACGGGTGGCGGTCGAGCACCGAGAACGGGTCGTAGGTGCGGATCGTGAGGGAGAGGACGGAACCCTTCACGGACGCCTCGGTGACCTCGTGCCTGATCCGGGTGGCGGTGAACGGCAGTTCGGCGAGCCGCATGGCCGTGATGTCGAGGGCGGGGTCGGCCTCGCGTCCCCAGTAGGTCCGGCCGTCCCGCGTGAGCGCCTCGCGGGGGGCGGCCCGCGCGCCGGTGAGCGAGCGCGCCGCCACGCGCAGGTCGTCGACCCGGTCCGCGAGGATGAGCGCGGCGCACACCCGGACCATCGGTTCCGCCCGGTCCAGGACCCCGGGTTCGAGTGCCGTGAGGTACGGACGGACCACGGCGGCGAACTCCTTGGCCCACACCGCGTCGAACCTCGGCAGCGCGTTGAGGTAGACCCGGAGGTCCTGGGTGACGAACCGGTGCTGCCGCTCGGGCACGAGGCAGTCCAGGCCGCCGCGCCGGAGTATCCGGTCGGCGGCCTCCGCCGCGACCACCCGGTGCCGCGCGTTCTCGATCGCGCCGAGGCGGAGCGAGATGGACGCGTCGCCGCCGGGCGCGCGGTGCCACAGATAGACCGGCCACGGCACGACGGCGAACAGCCGCGCCGCGCGGTAGAGGGCGGCGGTGAAGATGTGGTCCTCGTAGAGCACGTCCTCGCGGAACCGCAGGCCGTGCTCGCGCAGGAAGTCGAGCCGGTAGAGCTTGTTGGTGGAGAACCCGTCGAAGAACATCGCGGGGTCGGCGGCGATCCCGGGGACGACCCGCCGCCGGCGGAAGAGCGAGGGATAGTAGGGCGCCGTCCTCCCGGTCTCCTCGAACAGGCGCGAGATCTGGCCGGTCACGAAGTCGGCGCCGGTCCGTTCGATCTCGGCGAGCAGGCTCTTGCAGGCGTGCCGCGGCAGCTCGTCGTCGCTGTCCAGGAACATGATGTACGGCGCGCGGGCCGCGGCCATCCCGGCGTTGCGCGGAGCCCCGCAGCCGCCGCTGTTGGACCTGCGGCGGATGTACCTGACCCGGGGCATGTCGCGGACCGCCCGGTCGGTGCCGTCGGTGCTCGCGTCGTCCACGACGATGATCTCAAGGTTGCGCAGCGACTGGTGGACGAGCGAGTCGACCGCTCTGGGGAGCCTGGCGGCGTCGTTGTAGGTGATCACGACAACGGTCACATCCGGCCGCACCGCCATGCGAACCCCCCGAACGCCGGTTCTGACACTCGGGGTGTTCCCTCACGTCTTAGTGGCTTGTCCCGGCTCGAGAGAAGATGACGGGATTTTTGCTGGTTTAGCGGGAGAAGCGGCGGCGGATCAGATAGATCACGAGGGCGACGCCGGCCAGCGCGCCCACCACGGGGACCAGCCGCTTGAGCAGCGGTGCTCCGGCGACGCGCAGCAGGTCGAGGGCCTCCTCGTCGGCCGTCCTCGACGCCTTCGCCGCCCGCGCCGTACGCGTCCCGGCCGGAGGCTCGGGCGGGGACGGCACCGCCGTCAGGTGGCGGTGCGGCGTCGGCCCGGCGGCCGGGGCGGGCTCGCCGCTCCCGCCACTCCTGCCGGGTTCGCCGGGTTCGCCGGTTTCCTCAAGGGTGGCGCCTTCCGCTTCCAGAGCCGCCTCGGGAGCGCCCGTCTCCTCGGGCCGCGCCGCGCTACCGTCGCCCTGGACAGGCGCGGGTCCGGTGGACGCGACGGGAACGGCCGCGACCGTCCCCCGGGCTCCGCCCCCCTCCTCCAGGAGGGCGGCGAGGTTCCCGGCGAAGCGGTCGATCAGCTTGGCGCCGACCTCCGCCATGACACCCCGGCCGAACTGGGCGGGCCGCCCGGTGACGTTGAACGACGTCTCCACCCGCACCCGGGTGTGGTCGCCCTCGGGGATGAGCTTCGCGTGGACCGTGGCTCCCGCCGTACCGGCTCCGCGAGCCTCCTTGCCGGACGCCTTGAGCGTCAGCGTGCGCGCGGCCTGGTCGACGTCCTCGAACGACGCCCTGCCCTGGTAGGTCACGGTTATCGGGCCGACCTTGACCCGCATGCCGCCGGTGAAACTGTCGCCCTCGACGGACTGGAGCGTCGCTCCCGGCAGGCACGGCGCGACCCGCTCGACGTCCAGCAGCACCGGCCACGCCCGCTCGACCGGGACCGGCACCGTGAACTCGTGCTCGAACCGCATTGCCATGGGACGACTCCGTTCCGTCGGCTGCGCCAGCCCTTCCATCTGCGACAGTACGACCCGGGTGCCCGTCGCCGCCACAGGACGAACGGGACGGCGGTGACGGGCGCCCGGGGGCGTCGCACGCGGCGCCCCCGGCCGGCTCGCGCGGGCACCGCGCCGGGTCAGCCGGTGCCCGCCGCGGCGAGGAGCGCCCGGTGGGTGAGCACCCGGGCCAGGTGCCTGCGGTAATCCGGCCGCGCGTGGAGATCGGCCGGCGGCTCGGTGTCCTCGTCCGCCCGCGAGGCCGCCGCGCGAAGTTCTCCGTTCGCGCCGAGTTCGGCGCCGCGCGCGGACTCCTCCACTCCGGTCGCGCGGACGGGTGTCGCCCCCATGTTGGTCAGCGCGACCCGCGCCTCCTCGACGGCACCGTTCGACCGGCGTACCGCCGCCGCGACGCCGACGATCGCCCACGCCTGGGCCGTACGGTGGAACTTCTCGTAGTGGAAGCCCCATCCCGGGCCGAGCTTGGGCACCCTGATCCCGGTGAGGATCTCCCCGGGGTCGAGCGCGGTCTCCAGATAGTCGAGGAAGAAGTCCGCCGCGGGGATCACGCGTTCCCCGCCGGCCGACCTGGCCACGAACTCCATGTCCAGCGCACGCGCCACGGCCGGGAGGTCCCCGGCCGGATCGGCGTGCGCCAGCGAGCCGCCGAGCGTGCCGCGATGCCGTACGGCGGGGTCGGCGACGGTCGCCGTCGCGAGTGCGACCAGCGGGCAGTGCTCCCGCACGATCGGCGAGGTGACGACGTCGTAGTGCGTCGTCATGGCGCCGATCAGGACGTGGTCGCCCCGGTCGGCGACACCCCGCAGCTCCTCGACGCGGCCCAGGTCGACGAGCGTGCCGGGATAGGCGAGCCGCAGCCGCAGCAGCGGCAGCAGCGACTGGCCCCCGGCGAGGACCTTGGCCTCCTCGCCCTGATCGCGGAGCGTCTCCAGGGCCTCGTCCAGCGACGACGGCCGCACATAGTCGAACGACGCGGGGATCACGCCGGACCTCCTTCCGTGGTCTGCGCTCCCGCCCGGGGAGCCGTACCGGCCTGGTCGAGCACCCGCCAGACGCGTTCCGGGGTGCAGGGCATCGCCACGTCCTGTACGCCGCGCGGCCGAAGCGCGTCGACGATCGCGTTGACGACGGCGGGGGTCGAGGCGATCGTTCCGGCCTCGCCGACGCCCTTGACGCCGAGCGGGTTGGTGGTGGCCGGCGTCTCGGTGCGGTCGGTGGTGTAGTCGGGAAGGTCGGCCGCCGACGGCAGCAGGTAGTCGGCCATGGTCGTGGTCAGCAGGTTGCCGTCCGCGTCGTGCACCGCCTCCTCGAACAGCGCCTGGGCGATGCCCTGTGCGATGCCTCCGTGGACCTGGCCTTCGACGATGAGCGGGTTGACGACGCTGCCGACGTCGTCCACCGCCACATAGGAGCGGATCTTCGTCGCGCCCGTCTCGGTGTCCACCTCGACCGCGCACAGGTGCGTCCCGTGCGGGAACGAGAAGTTGTCCGGGTCGAAGGTCGCGTCCGCGTCCAGGCGCGGCTCGAAGCCGTCCGGGAGGTTGTGCGCCGCGAACGTGGCCAGCGCGATCTCCTGGATCGTCCGCGAGGCGCCCGTTCCGCGCACCCGGAACTCGCCCCGGGAGAACTCGATGTCGTCGGGCGACGCCTCCATCAGGTGCGCCGCGACCTGCTTGGCGTTCTCCTTGACCTTCTCGCACGCCTGGACGACCGCGACGCCGCCCACGACGAGCGAGCGCGAGCCGTAGGTGTCCATGCCCTTGTGCGAGGAGGACGTGTCGCCGTGGATCACCGCGACGTCCTCGAACGGCACCCCCAGGGCGTCGGCGACGATCTGGCTCCACGCCGTCTCGTGGCCCTGGCCGTGCGGGCTGGTCCCGGTGACCACCTCGACCTTGCCGGTGGGCAGCACGCGTACTCCGGCGTGCTCCCAGCCGCCCGCGCCGTACGCGAGGCTGCCGAGGACGCGGCTCGGCGCGAGCCCGCACATCTCGGTGTACGTCGAGACGCCGATGCCGAGCTGGACGGGGTCGTCGCGCTCCCGCCGGTCGGCCTGTTCGGAGCGCAGCTTGTCGTAGCCGAACAGCGCGAGTGCCCGGTCGGTGGCCGCCTCGTAGTTGCCCGAGTCGTAGGTCAGCCCGCAGACCGTGGTGTACGGGAACTCGGAGTGCCGGATCCAGTTGCGCCGTCTGAGCTCGATCGGGTCCATGCCCAGCTCGGCCGCGAGCTCGTCCACGGCCCGCTCGATCGCGAACGTGGCCTCCGGCCGACCCGCCCCGCGGTACGCGTCGGTCGGCATCTTGGTGGTGAAGACGCCCGTACAGGTGAAGTCGTAGGCGTCCATCTTGTAGATGCCGGAGTACATGAACGCGCCGAGCAGTGGAACGCCGGGCGTGACCAGCATGAGGTAGGCGCCCATGTCGGCCAGCAGGTCCACCTTGACGCCCCGGATCCGGCCGTCGGCGTCGGCGGCGACGCTGATCCGCTGGAGCTGGTCGCGGCCGTGGTGGACGGTCAGGTTGCCCTCGGAGCGGGACTCCGTCCACTTGACCGGTTTGCCGAGGCGGCGGGTGATCAGCAGGCAGAGCACCTCCTCGGCGGTCACCTGGAGCTTGGAGCCGAAGCCGCCGCCCACGTCGGGGGCGATGACGCGCAGCTTGTGCTCGGGGATCCCGGTGGTCAGCGCCAGCATCACCCGCAGCACGTGCGGGATCTGCGTCGCCGAGTGCAGGGTGAAGGAGTCGCCGTCGGTCTGCGCCACGACCGCCCGAGGCTCCATCGCCGACGGGATCAGCCGCTGCTGGACGTAGGTGCGGTCGATCACCACCGCGGCGTCGCGGAACGCCGCGTCGGTGTCGCCTTGGGCGAACTTCCAGGTGAACGCCTTGTTGCCGGCCTCGTGGACCTTGGGGCTGCCCTCGCCGAGCGCCGCCGTCATGTCGGTCACCGCGTCGAGCGGCTCGTAGTCGATCTCGATGGCGTCCAGGGCGTCGGCCGCCTTGTAGCGGTCCGTGGCGACCACGCAGGCGACGGCCTCACCCACGTAGCGGACCTCCGTCACCGCCATCGGCGGGTGGTCGGGGATGACGATGTCCTCGCTGACCGGCCACGCGCAGGGCAGGCTGCCCTGTTCGGCGGCGAAGTCCTGGCCGCTGTAGACCGCCACCACGCCCGGCTGGGTGCGCGCCGCCGACGTGTCGACGCGGGTGATCCGCGCGTGCGCCATCGGGCTGCGCAGGAACGCCACGTAGAGCATGCCGGGAAGCTGGATGTTGTCGGTCCACTGGGTGCGTCCCGTGACCAGGCGGGCGTCCTCCTTGCGCCGCCGGGCCCGGCCGACCTCGCGGCCGCCGCCGGGGCCGCCGAGCAGGTCGCCCTCCTTGATCTGCCGCGCCACCACGCCGGCGTCGAGTTGCTCGGTCATGGCGTCGCCATCCCTTCCCGCGGCATCTCCTGCGACATCTCCCGCGCGCCCCGCCGTACGGCGCGGACGATGGTGCAGTAGCCGGTGCACCGGCAGAGGTTGCCCTCCAGCCCCTCGCGTACGGCCTCTTCCGAAGGGTCGGGATCGTCGTGCAGCAGGTCGATCGCGGCCATGATCATGCCTGGGGTGCAGTAGCCGCACTGGAGCGCGTGCTCCTCGTGGAACGCCTTCTGCATGGGGTGCCACGTGCCGCCGGTGGCCAGGCCCTCGATCGTGACGACGTCGCCGCCGTCCGCCTGGACGGCGAGCACCGAGCAGCTTTTGACGCTCCTTCCGTCGAGGAGCACCGTGCAGGCGCCGCAGTTGCTGGTGTCGCAGCCGATGGGTGTGCCCGTCTTCCCCAGTCGATCTCTCAGGAGGTGGACGAGGAGAAGGCGCGGTTCCACCTCCTCGTCGTATCGGATGCCGTCGACGGTGACGGAGATTCGGGGCATAAATCCCTCCCGGACAGGAAGTGAGACCGGATATTTGCGAACGTACGCCGCTGTTTGCCCCGGTCAACCCCCCAATCTCAGGCCAGGGGGAAAGTTTGGCCCCGCTCCTCGGCGGGCCGGGAGCCGAAGATCCGGCGGTCACGCTCGTCGATCCGCAGGTCGTTGATGCTCGCCTCCCTCCGGCGCATGAGCCCGTCCGCGTCGAATTCCCACAGTTCGTTGCCGTAACTCCGCCACCATTGGCCGCCGGCGTCGTGGCACTCGTACTGGAAGCGCACCGCGATCCGGTCGCCGCTGAACGACCACAGGTCCTTGCGGAGCGCGTAGTCCAGCTCCCTGTCCCACTTGCGGGCCAGGAACCGCTCGATCTCCTCGCGGCCCGTGACGAACTCGTCGCGGTTGCGCCACACCGAGTCGGGTGTGTACGCGAGGGCGACGACCTTCGGATCGCGGGTGTTCCAGGCGTCCTCGGCGGCCTGGACCTTGGTGCGGGCGGTCTCCTCGGTGAACGGAGGAACCGGTGGCTTCATCGTGATGTCCTTCCTGTGTGGCGCCGGCGTGTCGTTCTCAGTCCCGGAAGGAGATCGCCTGCACCGGGCAGAGCAGGGCGGCCTCCTCGACGGCCGGCAGCAGCGACCCGTCAGGCTCGGTCACGTAGCGCAGTTCGTCGTCCTCGTCGAGTTCGAACACGTCGGGCGCCGCGAAGACGCACTGGGCGTGCACCCTGCAGAGTTCCCTGTCGACGTCGACGCGCATCATCGGCTCCTCGCCGGGGGGTTGAAACGGGAGTACTTCTCGAAGGTCCAGCGCAGCGGGCTCGCCCCGCCGACCTGGACCACCTCCTCGACGTCGAACCCGACCAGCCGCTGCGCGCCCGGCACGTCGCCGGGATCCCAGTCGACCCGGGCCCGGCCGGTCAGGTGCAGCGCGTCGCCGGTGGTCCAGTCGAGGAAGAGCAGCCCGGCGGCGGGGTTCAGCTCCAGGTTGCCGAGCGTCATGTACATGGAGTTGCCGACGTAGTCGGGCCAGACGAGTCGGCGCTCGTCCACGACCTGGACGAAACCGGGGTTGCCGCCCCGGTGGGACACGTCCGAGCCGAACCCGTCCGCGTGCGTGGCGACGAAGAACGTGTCCGCGCCCTCGATCCACTCCCGGTGCCGGGGGGCGAGCACGGCCGTCCTGTACGTGCCCGCCGTCGAGGTGGCCGGGTCCTCCGCGACATCGCGGGTCTGGAGGTACTTCGGGCAGTTCGCGTAGACCTGTTCGGTGGTGACGACCAGGCTGTTCCCTTCTCGGCGGGCCCGGCCGTTGATCCGCATGCGCCGCCGGGTGCTGGGCTCGATGGCGAGCATGCCGATGTCGTGCCCGGAGCCCCGCCCGGTGCTCTGCCCGGTGTCGCGCCCGGTGGCCGGCTCGGTGGCCGGCTCGGTGGCCGGTGCGTTGTCGAAGACGCCGGACAGCGGGTCGTTCGCGCCGGGCAGCGCGTCGATCACCACCGTGCGCGGTCCCCGTGCCGTGGCGAAACCGGCGGGCCCGGTCAGCGGGCCGGCCCAGACGCGCCCGCCGGGGCCGGCCGTACCGATGACGAGCATGCGCTGATCGGCCAGGAAGCCTGCCGCCACGTCGGGGATGTCCGGCCGGGTGCCCGCCGACCCCCAGTTCTCCGCACGCACGCCCGCGCGGCGCTGGACCGCGGCCTCTCCGGTGTGCCGCATCCTCGTCTCCTTCTCCGTCGGTCGTTCAGCTGCCGTTTAGAAGAATCCGCAGGTCGGGGCGCCGGGCGTGGGGGCGGGCCGCTCGTCGGCGCCCGCGGCGGCGTAGATCTCCAGGCGGATGCCGTCGGGGTCCTCGAAGAACACGCCGCCCGACGAGGCGCCCTCGCCGTGCGGTACGACGCCGTCGTGGTAGACGGTGACGCCGGTCTCCCGGACGGCGGCCTCGGCCCGGCGCACCGCTTCGATGTCCGGGACCTCGAAGGCCAGGTGGTGCAGGCCGGGCGTTCCGGTGCCGAACCTGCCCTCGCTCTGCTCCCAGAGGGTCAGCACCAGCGTGCCGTCGAGCCCGAGGAAGGCGAAGCGGCGCCCCTCCTCCTGGGACTCACCGACGACGTCGAAGCCGAACACCTTCACGTAGAAGGTCGTGGACGCGTCGAGGTCGGAGACGTTGAGCCCGACGTGGCCGGTCTTGAAGGTCATGGGATTGCTCCTCACCGCTTCTAACGGACTCTTCCGTTAGGCGACTATAACGGGTGTCGTGACTTGATCCCGTTATAAATGCGTGGCATGAATCACACAATCGGGTGATTTGAGGAGAATGTGCGCGGTCTTCCTGGGCCAGGTCCGTTGCTTCTTGGGCCGGGTCCACTGCCCAGTGACGATCAGACCGCGGCGGCGGCACGGCGTACACGGCGTACACGGCGTACACGGCGTACACGGCGTACACGGCGTACACGGCGTACACGGCACCATCGCGTCATGGGAGGCCGCCGGAACGCCGCCTTCGTGCGACGCGGGACGTCAGTGCGCCTTGTGCTGCCGGTAGTGCCGCGCGGCCCGCGCGCGGTTGCCGCAGGCGACGGAGCACCACTCCTGCCGGGCGTGCTCCTTGACGAAATAGAGCACGCAGCGCGGGGCGAGGCAGGTGCGCAGCTGTTCCCGGTGTGGACCGGTGAGCAGTTCGATCGCGGAGACGGCGAGGGCGGCGCGGATGCGCGCGGACTCGCTCACCGGCTCCGCGGGAACGGTCGTGCGGACGGGGAGGCCGTCGGAGGGCCAGTCGAGCCGCGGTGCGAGGGGCACCGCCATCGCCGTCGCGTTCACCAGGTCGAGCGACTCGGCGAATCCGGGGAGCCGGTGCGCGTCCGCGCCGCTCGGCGGGCCGGGGGAGACCGCGCGGGCGAAGAGGGCGCGCACCGCCTGGCGCAGCTCGACGACCTCGTTCCGCAGCGCTTCGGTGGCGACGAAGGCGGTCGCGTCGAGTCCGAGCGGATCCGCGTGCGCCCGCCCCCACTCCGTCATGCCCGCGACGTCGGCCAGGCTGTCCGTCAGGCCCGTACGGCTCGCACGGATGGTGCTGACGAGGTCCAGGGCCAACATCGTTCCAGTTTAACGGGCTGTTACGTGTGTTCCCGTGAGACAGTCCTGCCGTCTCAGCGGTGGCGCACGGCCTTCGCGATGATGGCGACGAACGCGGAGAAGCCGAGGCCGATCACCAGGATCAGCAGGATGCTCACCGGGTCGGGGGTGGGCGGGATCAGATAGCGGATGCCGACGCCGACGAACAACAGGCCGCACAGGAGGGCCAGCCAGTCGGTCCGATGGATCTGGCGGGGGCGCCGCTCCGGGTCACGCGCCACGGCGCACCGCCACGTCGCCGATGCCGGCCTTCACGTGCAACTCGATCGTGGGTGCGTCACCCGTGCCGGTGACCTCGGGGTCCAGGACCTTGCTGAACTGGACGTCCATGCCGTCCTCGACCTTGTGGTCGATCTTGACCTCGCCCACCCGGGCGTAGCCGTGGACCTCGACCCGCGCCGTGGGAGGCAGGATCACCGTGATCTGCCCGATCGACACCGACGCGTCGAAGCGGATGCGTGAGCCGGAAGCCAGCTTGATGTCGCTCAGGTCGAGCTTGCCCTCGCCGACTCCCACGGCGTACTCCCTGGTCGCCTGGGAGACGTCGCTCGGGTGCCAGGCGAAATTGCCGATGTTCTTGGGGAGGCCGTTCAGCGTCGATCCCGCGACGAGGGCGACCGACACGATGATCCCTGCCGCGACCAGTCCCGCGCCCCGTCCCCACCACGTCGCGATGAGCAGGCCCGCACCGATCGTGACGAGGACCGCCCCGCCGATCACCGGCATGCTGACAGAACCGGTGCTCTGCTGCACCGCGACCATGATCCCTCCAACGATCAGGGCGAGGCAGATGGTCAATCCGCCGATGAACGACCTGGACTTGGGTTGCCGGGCCGGCTTGCGGGATTTCGCGTCCTCCGCGTCCTGGGGGTACGGGGGCCGCACGGGCGGGTAGGGCGTGCGCCCATACCCGGCGTAGGGGCCGCGCGGGGCGAACGGCTCGCCCGAGGCGTAGTCGTACGCGCCGCCGCGGGCTTCCCTGGCCAGGTCGGACAGTCGCCGGAAACCCGGCTCCGCCGGTGTGGCGGTCACGGGGGGCACAGGGGGCGCCTCCGCGGCATG
>NZ_JADDIL010000104.1:0-22700 GCF_020826795.1 Microtetraspora sp. AC03309
CGACCGCCGAAACCAGCCGATCCCGCGCGAACAACAGATCCTCCGCCTCGGCCAGACACACCCCCGCAGACTCCGGCACCACCGCGAGCGCCAACGCGGACGCCGCCTCCCGGACCGACGCCACCAACGGCCACGACACCCGACCCGCACCGGGAGAAGAACCCCCAGAGGCGTGGCCGATGGTGGTCTCGCAAACCGGGGTGTCGGGAGCACCGCCCGCAGGAGCAGCGGCGTGTGAAGCCGCAGCGTGTGAAGTCGCGCTGTCCGCCACTGTGTGTGCAGTCCCGCTGCCCGCCGCGGTGTCCGCAGTCGCGGTCGCTGGCGCGGTAGTGATGGGCTCTGCCGGCGAGGAAATGGCATCCCGATCGCGGAAAAGTGAGCCCTGTCGCGGCCACCCGGGAAGCGGTAGCGCCTTCTCGAGTGGAAACCAGTCGGGGAGAACTCGCCTGTCGCTTTCATCCTTGCCGGGTAGAAAGTCATCAATGGCCAGTGCCGAAGCGCCGTGGGATATTTCAGGAATCCCGGCCGAGCTTGGCGCTGTTACCCGATCCCACCAATCCGCATCACAAGGGCCGGGTTCGATGCGATCTGCTGGTTGCTCTGAATAGAACCCGGAAGGTCCGAAGAGCTCAACCACACCCCACCCCCGCTCATGGATTAGAACGCCTGTATGAATAGTGCCAGATAGACGGGACGTCAGCAAGTCGAATTCGCAAATAATTTCGATGAAGAAATTGCTATCTTAATTCGGGAGATGTCGGACATGCTACATAGAAAGCGAGCCGAATGTTCTGCACGTTCTGAATGTTCTGCACGTTCTGAATGTCCTGCATGCCCGGGACGTTCTGCACGTTCCTGGATGTCCCGCATATTCTGAGTGTTCTCGACAATGCAAATGTGCCGCATCGCCGGGCGTTCTCCACCTTCTGGGTGAAGGCGCAAGGAGAGGGATCCCATATGTCGCACAAGGAGCTCTTTCCAACCTGCCGGCCCCGGTCAGCGTGGCTTCACGGAGGGCGGTGGCGAATGAGAGGAGGCTCCCGGTAAGACAGCAGTCGACCAAGATCCGATGCCCCAACCGGGAGCCTCGTTGCTGTCTTACCGTGCCTCGATTCCACTGTCCAACCACACCCTGATTCGTCTGGCCGAACTGATCCGCACCCGGCGTGCCGAACGCCGCTCCCGGTGGCGGAAGGCAGACCCGGCCCAGCAAGCGCTGCTGGTCCTGGCCCACCTGCGCAATGGCGACACCTATGCCCGCCTGGTCGGCGGCTTCGCTATTGGCACCACTACGGCCTGGCGCTACATCCGCGAAGCCGTCGATCTCCTGGCCACCCTGGCCGACGACGTGCACGCCGCCGTCGAGCGCGCATCCCGGCCGGCCTACGCCATCCTGGACGGCACCCTCATCCCCATCGATCGCCTCGCCGACGAGCGGCCGTACTACAGCGGCAAACACAAGCAGCATGGAGTGAATGTGCAACTGCCGGTAGATCCCGTGGGCCGGCTGGTGTGGGCCTCACCGGCGCTGCCGGGCGCCACCCACGACGTGACCGCCGCACGGGGCGTCGGCCTGGTCGACGTCTTGACCAGCGTCGGCGTGAAGACCTTCGCGGACAAGGGCTATCAAGGCGCAGGCGGCACGATCAGGACGCCATTCAAGCGTCATCGCCATCGTTCCTGGTTGTCACACGGACAGCGGGACGTCAACCGCGCTCACGCCCGTATCCGGGCCATCGGTGAACGTGCCGTTGCGACCTTGAAGTCCTGGAAGGTGCTGACCAAGCTGCGCTGTTGCCCGCATCGCGCGACCGCACTCGTGCAGGCGATCTTGTGCTGCAGCTCCTCGAAGAGGGCCGCTACTCAGGATGAAGGGTTCATTGTGTCGGTCGGCACTGCGAGCATGACGAAATGATCGCGACCTCTGACGACTATGCCTGGTTCTCCTACGAGCGTTTCCCCGAGCTGGCGGAGGCCTACTGCTTCACCTACGTCCGCGGCCTGGCACCAGAGCAACTGGTGGTCCGGCTCGGTGGCCAGCCGGAGGATTTCACGCCCATGACGCTTGAGGAGCTGATCGAGACTCGCCACAGGAACAGCTACGACACCGCGTTTCTCGGCGCCACGACCATAGGCGACTGGGTGTTCATCGTTGAGCCCAACGGCGGGCTCGGCGCCGATGAAAAAATCATCACTTCGTTGTCGGCGGGAACCCGCCTCGTCTCCCACTTCCGCGACGTCGAAGGCGTCGAGTACTTCTACTGGAGCGAAGATGGAAAGATCCGGTTCTGCTTCATCGCTGATGAAGGTTACGCGGAAGAGGTACCGGACGAGGTCATGGGGACCATGCAGCGGATCGACGCCGACTACAGACGCCTCTACCCCAGCGACGGGCCGGCGTTCCTCCTCGCCGAACATCTCACCGGCATCACGCTGACACCGGAACTGCTGGAGGGGTCCACCTACCTGTGCGGAGTCATCCCCGAACCGAGGTGAGCAGGATCCATCGTCTGTGACCCCCTCGGGCCAGTCGCAGCCGGTGGATCACACCGCTGCACACTCCCCCGAGATTCGCTGGGGGCACCGTTCCGCACGGATCCGATATACCAAGCCATCAGGATGAAAAAGCTTCAAGGTGAGGCGGCACCCATCGTCGGCGTGGCTGGGACGTGAGATCCCTCCCCGACCACCCGACCCATGCTCGTCTTCCGGTGGCACCGGCGCCACCGCCACTGCCGCCGCCACTGCCAGCGCCGGATGGAGCCGGGCCTCTGAGCCGGATGGAGCCGGACCCCCGATCTGGAGCCGGGCCTGTGAGCCGGATGGAGCCGGACTTTTTCGGCGGGAATTTTCGCGGCTGATCTCTCTGTCACACGGTTACCTGCAGGTGTTCTGGTGTGCTTCGTGGGGCTCGAAAGTTCCCGGTGGAGTTCGAGCAGGCGGCGGGCGGCGCATGGGGACTTCGTTCGGAGACGCGGCAGGCGAGGCGACCTCCGGCAACGGTGCGATCACCAGACGGGCTGCGACCGCCGCGCGGACACGGTTCGACACCGCAGAGGGCGCTGAGGCGAAGGCCGCGGAAGGAGTCGCGCCGGCATGCCCCGAAGGGAACGGTGGGACGTTTGAGGGACGAGAGCCCGTCCCCGGCGGGGCACAAAGACCCTGTTTCGCACCGGCCCCCGCGCAGAGGGTGGAGATATGAAACGAGCGGCCTCCGGTGAATGCGACGTCCTTCTACGTGACGGCGGGATCGCGCACGTGCGCCCGCTGCGTCCTGAGGATCGGCCCGCCCTGCGAGCGCTGGTCGATCGCACCAGCGAGCGCTCGGCCTACCTGCGGTTCTTCAGCGGCGGCAGGGCCTCCGCCCATGTTTACGTGGACCGCCTGACCGAACCCGGCTTCCATGGCCACGCGCTCGTCGCGCTGATCAACGGTCGGCTCGTGGCCGTCGCCGAGTACGTGCCCGACGACACCGGCAAGGTCGCCGACCTCGGCATCCTCCTCGACGACGGCGTGCACGGGCAGGGGCTGGGCACCCTCCTGCTGGAGCACCTGGCCCTGGACGCCACCGAGAGTGGTGTGCACGAGATGATCGCCGACGTCCTGGCCGAGAACCGGCCGATGCTCGAAGTGGTACGGGACCTGGGCCTGGAGGTCGGACGGAGCTACGACGGCGAGCAGGTCCAGCTGCGCATCACGCTGCGGCCGACCCGGCGCCTCCTGGAGAAGGTCGAGGAGCGCGCGCACGAGGCGGAGCGGGCCTCGCTGGCCCGGCTGTTCTCGCCGGAGTCGGTGGCCGTCATCGGCGCCGGCCGTGACCCCTCCAATGTGGGCCATCGGGTGCTGCGCAACCTCGTCGACGGTGGTTTCCCCGGGCCGATCTACCCGATCAATCCGCGCGCCGAGCGGCTCTGCGGGCTCGTCGCCTATCCGGATCTGGACAGCGTTCCGGGGCCGGTCGGACTGGCCGTGGTGGCCGTCCCGGCGGAGGCCGTACTGGACGTGGCCCGCGACTGCGCCCGGACCGGCGTGGGGAACCTGGTCGTGGTGAGCGCGGGCTTCGCCGAGACGGGCGACGCGAAGCCGGAGGCGGAGCTGCTGAGGATCTGCCGCGAGGCGGGGATGCGCCTGGTCGGCCCCAACTGCCTGGGCGTGGTCGACACCGGGTCGGCACTCAACGCCAGCTTCCTGCCCAAGGCGCCCGAGCCCGGCCGCCTGGCCATGATGTCGCAGTCGGGAGCGGTCGCGGTGGCGCTGATCGACCGTGCGACGGAGGTCGGCCTCGGACTGTCCGGCTTCGTCTCCGTCGGCAACAAGGCGGACGTGAGCGGCAACGACCTGCTGGAGTACTGGGAGGACGACGACAGGACCGAGGTGATCGGCCTGTATCTGGAGTCCTTCGGCAACCCGCGCCGTTTCGGCCGGATCGCCCGCCGGGTCGGCCGTACGAAGCCGATCGTGGTCGTCAAGAGCGGCCGCAGCACGTCGGGCGACCGCGCCGTGCGCTCGCACACGGCGGCGGCGGCCACTCCGGACACGGCGGTGGACGCGCTGCTGACCGGCGCCGGGGTGATCCGGGTCGACACCGTCCAGGATCTGCTCGACACGGCGCGGCTCCTGGTCGGCCAGCCGCTTCCCAGCGGCGGGCGGGTGGCGATCGTCGGCAACTCCGGCGGTCCCGAGGCGTTGACGGCCGACGCCTGCGAACGGCAGGGGCTGGAGGTCCCCGAGCTGTCGGCGGAGACCCGGCGGCGGCTGCGGGAGCGCCTGCGCCCCGGGGCCGCCGTGGGCAACCCCGTCGACCTCACCGCGGACGGCGAGGCGCCGGAGCTGGGCTTCACGCTGGAGACCGTACTGGCCGACCCCGGCGTCGACGCCGTCATCGTGGTCTACACGCCGCCGTTCGGCTCCGGCCGCGCCCGTACGGAGGCGGCGATCGAGGAGGCGACGCGTGGCACGGACAAGACGGTGCTCGCCTGTGTCGTCGGCCATGACGGGCTGATCGGCGGCCGGGTGCCGACGTACGCGTTCCCCGAGCAGGCGGTGCACGCCCTCGCCCGCGCGGTTGAGCACGCCCGCTGGCGTGCCCTGCCGGACGAGCCGGAGCCGGAGACGGAGTCGGAGAAGGAACGGCGTGCCGTCGCGGCGGCCGAGGAGATCGTCGCCCGGGAACTCGCCCGTAGGCCGGAGGGAGGCTGGCTCGACCACCGGACCGCGGCACGGTTGCTCGGCTGCTACGGCGTCGACGTGGTCGAGTCGATCGGCGTGGACGGCCCGGAGAGCGCGGCGGAGGCGGCGGCGATGACCGGGCTCCCCGCGGTTCTGAAGGCCACCGGGCCCGGCCTGGTCCACAAGAGCGACGTCGGAGGGGTACGTCTGGGACTGCGTACTCCCGAGGATGCGGCCGCGGCGTACCGGGACATGGAGCAGCAGGTCGGCCCCGGCATGACCGGGGGGCTCGTGCAGCGCATGGTGACCGGCGGCGTGGAGATGATCGTCGGCGGCGTCCGGCACGCGGCCTTCGGTCCCCTGGTCATGGTGGGGATGGGCGGGGTGGCCGCCGAACTGCTGGCCGACAACGCGTTCCGGGTGCCGCCGCTGACGCACGGCGAGGCCGCCGAGATGCTCAGGGAACTGCGCTGCTCTCCGCTGCTGTTCGGGTACCGGGGCCGCCCCGAGTCGGACGTCCGGGCGCTCGAGGAGCGGATCGTCCGGATCGGCCGGCTGCTCGACGATCTCCCCGAGGTCGCCGAGCTCGACATCAATCCACTGATCGTCACCCCGCGTGGCGTCGCGGCGGTCGACATCCGGATACGGCTCGCGCCCGCCGCTCCCCCGCCCTCGGCGTTGCGGCGACGGCTTCGCTAGTGCGGCCGGAGTACGGCCCGGAGTGCGGCCGGGCCCGCGTACGCGGTGGCCGAGGTGCCGGACGAGCGGGGGCCTACCTACGCGGGAGAGGACCCTCGGCCGCCGGGTTCGGAAGGCACCACCGCGACGGGGCACCGGGCGTGGTGCAGGGCGCCACGGCTCACCGAACCGAGCACCATCGCGCCGATCCCGCTCCTGCCGTGTGTTCCCACGACGAGCAGGGCCGAGTCCCTGGACGCCTCGACCAGCGCGGTGACCGGGTGATCGCAGATCACCTCGACCTCCGCCGGCACGCCGGGATATCTCGCCCGCCAGGTGGCGACCCGGCCCGTGGCGAGGTTGTGGCGGAGTTGCTGCATCTCGTGCAGGTCGTAGACGAACCACCCGGTGTAGAGCTCGGGAGGCAACCGCCATCCGTGCACCGCGCGCAGGGGGCAGTCACGCGACCGCGCCTGCTCGAACGCGTAGGCGAGCGCGGGCTCGCACTCCTCCGATTCGTCGATGCCGACGACCACCTCGGCGCGGGTCACCGTGTGGCCCGGCCGTACGACGACGACGGGGACGGACGTCCGCCCGGCGACGTACGCGCTCACCGAGCCCAGCAGCATCCCGGTGAAGCCTCCCCTGCCGCGGCTACCGACCACCAGCTCGGACGCCCGCTCGGCCTCGCGGACGAGGACGCGCGTCGGTACTCCGTTGACCAGCCCGGAGGACATGTCGATGCCGGGGTGTCGCTCCCGCGCGATCTGCTCGGCCTCCCGGAGGAACTGGCTCCCCGCCCGGGTCAGGGCGTCGTCCAGGCCGGGGATCGGGTAGGGCGGGCTCGCGTACGGCAGGCGATGCATGGCGTGGACCACCCGCAGGGGCGCCCCCTTCCTGACCGCGTCGTCGGCCGCCCACACGATCGCGGCCGAAGCGGCGGGTGAGCTGTCGGTGCCCACGACGATCGGTTCGACCATCTGCCCCATCTCCTCCTGAGCCCATCTCCTTCCGGGCTCTCTCGCCGCGATCACCGCGCCCGACATGCTCCGCGCCCGACATGCTCCGCGCCCGACATGCTCCGCGCCCGGCATGCTCCGCGCCCGACATGCCCCGCACGCGGTCGCGTCCCGTCAGGCGCCGTCGAGCACCTCGGAGACCGGACGCCGCGTCGTGCCGCCCACGTCGAGGGTGACCCCGAACCTCATGATCATCTGCGGGTACTCCCCGGAGCACAGCTCCTCACGCAGGAACTCGCGCAGGTGGTGCGTCTCCAGCGCCTGGGTGTGAAAGGCCGCGGTCACGTTCTCGCCGCACGCGTGCAGGAGGACGCTCTGCAGCGCCTGGCCCGCGCCTATCCATTCCTCTCGGGAGTCGCCCGGGGTGGTGAGCACCGCGACTACTCCGGGGGAGGTGGCGGCGAGGTCCGTGTCGCCGCCCCAGTGATGGCCCCTGGCGTAGTCCCGCTGGGCGAAGTGCGGTTGGGTGCGCGTGACCGAGCGCGGGTACGCGTCCGCGGGGACGCCGTCCCGGCGGACGCTGCCGGGCGGCCGGGCCCAGCGGATCAGTTCCAGGCTGAGCACCCGGTCCTGGGCCTGGACGTCCTGGGCCGCGCCGGTGAGCGCCGCGACGATCCGCACCGCCGCCTCGGACCGGATCGGGGTCAGCCGTGCGCCTTCGGCGGCGGCCTGCCGTACGAGCGTCTCGATGACGCGGTCGGGCACCGGCAGCGTGGTGAACCCCGCCCGGTGAGTACGGCGGCGCTCGACCTGAGCGTGCAGCGACAGCGTGTCGTCGTCCGGCCGGTTCACGGGTTCCAGCCGGATCGTCGCCAGCAGAGCGGGGCGGTCGGGCTCGGGCAGGACCTTCACCCGCGACTCGTATCCCAGCGCGCGCAGGGCGAGGCGCACGTTGAACAGGGCGGCGCCGCAACTGATCAGCATCTGGCGGCCTTCGGGGTCGCCCACCCGGAGTCGCCGGTCGGAATCGGCCCGCAGGCTGATCTCGTCGCCGGACACCGCGAACGCCCACGGCTGGGTGTTGTGTATGGAAGGAGCCCAGACAGCGGCCTCCACCGCGGCATGGACGGCATGGCTGATCTCTTCGGCCGTACGAGCGTTCATGGCACCACCTCCGGGATGAGGCCAGCGCATCACACGCGCGCCCCTTCCGAGCAGGGCCGAAGGTCCCCGGTGACCGGCCCGTCCGACCGTGACTTCCGACACATCCCCGACCCGTGGGTCAGTGGCGTACGACGACGACCGGGCCCCGGGCGTGATGCACGACGGCGTGGGCGATGAAGCCGAGGCCGAGCAGCGAGCGACCTTCTCCCTGGGCTCCGACGATCGTCAGATCGTGCTCGGCCGACGCCTCGATCAGGGCCTTCGCGGGATGCGCGCGTACGACCTGGGAGACGAGGCGGACATCGGGCCGGGTCTCGCGCCACCCGGCGACGGCCTCGCCGAGCAGGGTCTCCTCCTCCTGCCCGACCGCCTCCACGTCGTACACGACGGGCAGCATGTCACCGGGCCCCGTGCTGGTCGGATGGGTCCAGGCGTGGAGGAGGCGCAGGACCGCGCCGCGCAGCTCGGCCTCGCGGAACGCGAACTCGAGGACGGCGTCCTGGTCCGGCCGTCCGGTGACGCCCACGACGATCTCGCCGCGCCGGTGGGCGTGCGGCTCCCGTACGACGACCACGGGACACGACGCCCGGGAGGCGACGTGCCGGCTCACGGAGCCGAGCAGCAACTCGGTGAACCCGCCACGCCCCCGGTTGCCCACGACCAGCAGTTCCGCCGCCTCCGATGCGGCGACGAGCGTCTCCCCCGGGCCGCCGTTCACGATCTCGGTGGCGACCTGTACGTCCGGATGGCCGGCCCTGACCCGATTGGCCGCCCGCTGCAGCAGTTCCTCGGCGGCTTCCGACTCCTCCGGGCCCCAGCGGCCGGGCTGCGGGGCCAGCGGGACGTGGTAAGACCACTGGAGTGCGACGTGGACGACCCGTACCGGCGTGCCGCGCAGTACGGCCTCGTTCCCGGCCCACTCGGCCGCGTGAAGCGAGGCCGCCGACCCGTCGACCCCGACGACGATCGGATCCCTCATGGACGCCCACCTCTCCTCCGGAGTGGCTCGGGAGCATGGCGCCAACCCGCGTATGTCAGTCCCCTCCCCCAAAGAGTCACAACAAATCAGACATAGAGCCAAGAAAGCCCCACGCGGAAATATCACCCTTTATGGTGTTTTGGCAGGCGACGTTGCGGGCAGCCGGACAAAGAGCAGGCGTCACGGAAACAGCAGCACGAGTCAGCAGCACCGAACCAGCAGCACCGAGTCAGCAGCACCGAGTCAGCAGCGTGGAGCCAGCCATGGCCGAGAGCCGGAGCGAAACCCTGTGTGTCGCGTGGCATGGCGGTGGCCGCTTCGACATCCAGACCCGCGGGCACTCCGTGCGGGTCGACCAGCCGAGAGACTTCGGCGGAAGCGACACCGGTCCCACACCGACCGAACTGTTCGTCGGCAGCCTCGCCGCGTGCGTCGCGCACTGCGCCGAGCGTTACCTCCACCGATGC
Organism: Microtetraspora sp. AC03309; assembly: GCF_020826795.1. NCBI lineage: Bacteria > Bacillati > Actinomycetota > Actinomycetes > Streptosporangiales > Streptosporangiaceae > Microtetraspora > Microtetraspora sp. AC03309. The sequence continues at coordinate 9,417 of NZ_JADDIL010000104.1, forward strand.
CAGCTGCCCGCCGGCGTCTCGGTCACCGTGCGTTACGACCTCGGCCTGCAACCGGCGCACCTCAGCAGGGTCATGCTGGAGATCCATGCTCCCGGTCTCCCGGAGGGGCTGCGGGACTCCTTCACGGCCGCCGTACGGCACTGTCCGGTGTACAACTCCCTCTACACGCCGCCCGAGGTGACGTTCGACGTCCTGACCACGGGTCACGAGGCCGTCTGCCATCACGCCTAGGCAGCACACCTGCGCTCACCGGCCCTCAGCAGCTCCACCGGCGTCCGGCGGCGTCATTCCCGATCACACGGGCAACGTTAGAACCTGCCGCTACGGCGGGTTCAAGGCCGCGCCCCCTCCGCCCGTACGGCCCGGCCGGCGGGCGGCGGCTCTGGCGATGTTCCCCGGCATGCGCCCGAAGATCAGCCCGTGCAGCGGGGTGATGGTCCACCAGTACAGGTGGCCGAGCAGGCCGTGCGGATGGAAGATCGCCCGCTGGCCGTACACGGTGCGTCCCTTGTTCTCCTGGCAGGTCAGCTCCAGCCAGGCCAGGCCGGGCAGCCGCATCTCGGCGCGCAGCCGCAGCAGGGAGCCCGGCACGACCTCCTCCACCCGCCAGAAGTCGAGAGCGTCGCCGATCCGGAGCCGGTGCGGGTCGCGCCTCCCCCTGCGCAACCCGACACCGCCCATCAGGCGGTCGAGAAAGCCGCGGAGCCGCCACGCGACGGGCAGGGAGTACCACCCGTTGTCGCCGCCGATGCCCTCGATCACCCGCCACAGACGTTCCGGCGGGGCGTCGACCTTCCGATGCCGCTCGTCCACGTACAGGCTGCCGCCCGCCCAGTCGGGGTCGGTGGGCAGCGGATCGCTCGGCGCGCCGGGCATCGACGCGGAGGACCAGCGGGTGACGACGTCGGCCTCCTTGATCCGGCGGAGCGCCAGGTCCACCGCCTGTGTGAACCCGATCAGGCCCTCGGGCGGGTCCGGCACATACCGCGCGATGTCATGTTCCCGGCAGATCGCCTCGCCCCGGAGCGACTCGACCAGCGGTCGCGCGATGCCCGCCGGGACCGGCGTGACCAGCCCCACCCAGTAACTCGACAACCGTGGCGTGAGGACCGGCACGGGCATGATCAGCCGGTGCGGCAGGCCCGCCACGGCCGCGTAGCCCCGCATCATGTCGCCGTACGTGAGGACGTCGGGGCCGCCGATGTCGAAGCCCCGGTGTACGTCGTCCGGCAGCGCGGCGCATCCGACCAGGTAGCGCAGCACGTCGCGGATCGCGATCGGCTGCGTCAGGGTGCGCACCCAGCTCGGCGTGACCATGACCGGCAGCCGCTCGGTGAGGTAGCGCAGCATCTCGAACGACACCGACCCGGAGCCGATGATCACCGCGGCCCGGAGGACCACCGTGCGGACGCCGGAACCGAGGAGGATCCGTTCCACCTCGGCTCTGGAGCGCATGTGCGGCGACGGCCTGCTCGGCGGCGTGAGGCCGCCCAGGTAGACGACGCGCCGCACGCCCGCCTCCTCGGCCGCGGACGCGAACACCCTCGCCGCCTCACGGTCCCGCGCGGCGAACGCACGGGAGGACCCCATCGTGTGGATGAGGTAGTAGGCGACGTCCGTTCCCTCCAAGACTCGTACGGTCTGCCCGTGATCCGCGGCGTCCGCCTTCGCGATCTCCACGCTGCCGTGCCAGGTCTGGTCGCGCAGCCGGCTCGGTGTCCTGACCATGCATCGCACGCCGTACCCGGCGCCGAGCAACTCGGGGACCAGCCGCCCGCCGACGTAGCCGGTGGCGCCCGTCACCAGGCAGCGGGTCGCCCGCTCAGGCCGGGACATGGTTGCGCAGGCCCAGCTCGTGGGGGTAGGGCGACAGATACGTCTGGTCGCGCAGGTACGCGGCGCCCGCGCCCCTGGCATGGTGCCGGAGCAGGGCGAGCGGCACGCTCAACGCCACCAGGTGGGCCTGGTAGTCGTGGATGACCTCGTCGAGGTCGGCCCGCCGGACCGGGTCGAGGTGATCGCTCACCATGCCGAGGCAGTGCTGCAGCACGTTGACGTTGCGCCCGATGGTCGCGCGTACGGCGAGCGCCGCGCGGAACTCGTCGGCGTAGTCGGCGGCGAGCCGGTCACCGGCGCGGACGCCCGCCTCGGCCACCAGACCGCCCATCCGGCGGTAGCCCACGGGGTCGTGCGCGAGGATCTGCAACTTGTGGCGGGAGTGGAAGGCCACCAGGGCGCCGGGACGCATCCCGCCTGATCCGCCTGATTCACCGGTGAGGAACGCGCGCAGCCGGGCGTGCGCGAAGATTCGCTCGATGAACGCCTCGCGCAGCACGTCGTCGTTCAGCCGCCCCTCGTCCTCCACGGGCAGGAGCGGGTGCGCGTCGACGATCCGGGCGGCGAACACGCCCCGGTTCCGCCGGTCGGCGGCCGCGTCTCCCGCGTAGACGGGGATGCCGTGGATCCCGCAGCTCGGGCTTTTCGCCTTGAAGATGTAGCCGTCCACGTCCAGGGTCGCCGCTTTCGCGTTCCCCAGGGACGTCATCGGTTCGGTGAGATCCCTGCGGGTCTTCCGGGTGACCAGGCGCGGGCCGTCGGGAGAGCGTTCGAGCCTGAGCGTCTCGCGGGGCGTTCCGAGGCCGATCTCCATTTCAGGACAGAACGGCACCCAGTCCACGAACTCCGACAGAGGTCCGGTGAGGAGGCGGTCACGGCAGTGCCCCCCGTTGAACCGTACGGGCTCACCGAGAAGACAGCTCGACACCGCCACCCGCGGCCTGACGTGCTCGACGCCCGAGTCGGTGGCCGCTCCGACGCTCGCGTGCGTGCTCATGTTCATGTCGCCGCCGATTCCAGAAGTGCGGAAAGCCGGTGCAGGCCCCGAGTCGTACGGGCCTTGATCGTGCCCAGGGGGACCCGGAGGCGCTCGGCGATCTCCCGCTGGGTCAGATCGCCGTAGTACGCCAGCGCGATGGCCTGCCGCTGGGCCGCCGGCAGCTCCGCGAGGGCCCGGCGGACCAGGTCGCGGTCGGCGAGGTCGTCCCCGGCCCCGCGGCCGTCCGTCGGCTCCGCGACGGCCTCGATCGGCACGGTACGCGGCGCGCGGGCGCGCAGGTGGTCGACGGCCCGCTTGTGCGCGATGCCCAGCAGCCAGGCGGACAGGCTCCTGGCCGGGTCGAACCGGTGCCGGGACCGCCACACCTCGGCGAAGACGACCTGCGCCACGTCGTCCACGTCCTGCGCCGGAACCAGCCGCCGCAGGTAGGAACGGACCATCGGCGCGTACGTCCGGAAGCACTCGCAGAGCGCTCCCGGCTCCCCGCGCGCGAGAAGCGTCTCCATCGTCTCGTCCGTGGCGGCGGCGGCCGTCGTGACCTCCGTGCCCCGCGTGCCCCGTGTGTCGCCGCGTGTGTCAGCCATGTCGACGAGCCCCCGTTTTCGGACGTGTCCGCTGCGGTGCCCCCGGCGCTGCCGCCGTGCTCCCCGGCCGTACGGAAAACTACTCAAAACCTATTCATAGGCAGGCGTGCTGACACCCGTCAACCTCGTCAGGAGCATGCGGCCACCAAGAACGGGTCAAACCAGTGCGGCCATGACCTGGGAGACGGCCTCGTGGAAGGTGCTCACCCGGATCACGTGAGGGGGCAGCCCGTCCCACCAGCCGGGGCCGCCGACGATGATCCGGCCGGACGGGCGTTGTCTCGGCAGCGCGGCCAGCGGGGCGGGGTCGCCGGTCTCGCGCATCTGCGACCAGACGACGACGGCCACCGGATGCAGACGGCGTACGGCCCCGGCGAGCGCGGAGGGCGGCGTCCTGGCGCCGAGCATCCGCGTCTCCACCCCACGCTCGGACGACAGCGCCGCGGCCAGCGCGTGGATCGGCAGGCTGTGCTGCTCGTCCTCCGCGCAGGCGAGCAGGACCGGACGCGGATGCACCGGCCGGGCCGGCCGCGCGGACAGCGCGTTCAGCGCCGCCATGAGCCGGTCGGAGAACAGGTGCTCGACCTCGACGCCCCGCCCGGTCTCCGCCTGACCGCGGCAGATCGCGGCGAAGGCGGGCAGGACCAGCCGCCGCCACGTCCACTCGACGCCGTGCCGGGCCAGGGCGGCGCCGATGCCGTCCGCCACGGCGACGGCGTCCAGCGCCGCCGCCGCGCCCACCAGGCGGGCGGCGGTGGGAACACCCCCTCCTCGCGGCGCGCGCTCCCCCGCGAGAGCAGGTCCGGAACCTCGCCGGCCCACGACGGCGGGGGACGGCTCCATGGACTCGGGCCGGGGAGCCGGGCGTGGCGTCAGCGCCGCGCTCGCCGCGTCGGCGGGCACGTAGCCGGCGCGGATCAGGCGGTGCATCTCCCGCAGGCGTCGCAGGTCGGCGGCGCTGTACCTCCGGTGGCCGCCGGGGCTCCGGCCGCTCGCGCCGATGCCGTACCGCAGGTTCCAGGTGCGCAGCGTGGGGATCGGCACGCCGATCATGCGGGCGACGGCGCCGATGCCGTAGCCGTGCTCACCCCCGGGCTCGTCCTGCCCCTGCTCGTCCTGCTCGTGCTCGTCCTCGATGACCGGCGTGCCGCCGGTCTCCGGTGCCCTCGGCGTTTCCTCGTCCATCGCTCCGTACCGTGCCCTGCCGTACCGTGCCCTGCCGTGCCGTACCTGCCGTGCCGTACCTGCCGTGCCATACCTGCCGTGCCATACCTGCCGCTCCAGCGTGCCATCCGCGGGAGCACCCCCATGCCAGTCGATTCGCGTACGACCCCCGCCGCGGATGCAACCGCCGGAGCACCGGCGCCGAATGCTTCGTCGATGGACACCGCGATTGTGCTGTTCACCAGGGACCTGCGCGTGCACGACCACCCGGCCCTGTCCGCCGCCTGCGAGCGCGGCGGCCGGGTGGTGCCGCTGTTCGTGCTGGATCCCGAGGTGCCCGCCGGCCACCGGACCGGCTTCCTGCTCGACTGCCTGGCCGATCTGCGCGAGTCGCTCCGGTCCCGGCACGGCGACCTGCTCGTACGGCGGGGCGACGTGGTGGCCGAGACCATGCGGCTGGCGCGCGAGGCGGAGGCCGACGCGATATACGCGAGCGCCGACGTCAGCGAGCTCGGGCGGAGCCGGGAGCGGCGGCTAGCCGGAGAACGGGTCGACGTCCGCCTGTTCCCCGGCCTGACTGTCGTCCCTCCCGGCGCGCTGACGCCGTCGGGAGGCGGGGACCACTACCGGGTCTTCACGCCCTATTGGCGGGCGTGGTCCCGCAGCCGGCGCCGCACGGTGCTCCCGGCGCCGGCCCGTGTCCCGGTGCCGTCCGGCCTGGTGGCGGGCGACCTGCCCGACCATTCGTCGCACCCGGCCCTGGAAGGCGGCGAGTCGGCCGCCCGCGCCCGCATGAACCGGTGGGTGGCGCAGGGGCTGGACGGCTACGCCGACGGGCACGACGACCTGGCGGGCGACCGCACCTCGCGGTTGAGCCCGTACCTGCGCTTCGGATGCGTCTCACCGCTGGACCTCGCCGATCACGCGGAGGCGGGGGCGGACGAGGAGCACGCGTTCGTCCGGCAGCTTTGCTGGCGCGACTTCTTCCACCAGGTGGCCTGGGCGTTCCCGCGGATCAACCGCGACGACTACCGGCCGGGCTCCCGGCGGTGGCGGGACGACGCGCACGCGGTGAGCGCGTGGAAGGAGGGCATGACGGGCGTCCCGATCGTGGACGCGGGTATGCGCCAGCTCCTCGCCGAGGGGTGGATGCACAACCGGGCGCGCATGATCGTGGCCGACTACCTCGTCAACCACCTGGGCGTGGACTGGCGGGTGGGAGCCGCGCACTTCTTCGACCTGCTGCTCGACGGAGATGTGGCGAACAACTCCGGCAACTGGCAGTGGACGGCCGGCACCGGCAACTCCACCCGCCCCGGCCGCGTGCTCAACCCGGTGCGGCAGGCGAGGCGGTTCGACCCCGGCGCCGCCTACATCCGCAGGTACGTCCCCGAGCTGGCCGGTCTTCCCGCGATCGACGCGCGCGAGCCGTGGCGCCTGTCCGAGGAGGTCCCCGGCTATCCCGCCCCGCTGACCCCCGTCGAGTGATCGGCCCCACACTCCGGTGACCGTCCGCGTGAACTCCATGATCCCGATCGCGGCCGCGCGGCAGAGGTCGGGGCCCCCTGACCGACGGGGACGCCGGCGCCCCAGGCTCCGGCGTCCCAGCCCCGGTGTCCCCTCGGCCCCCTGGCCCGGGAGGATCCGTGTGGAGACATGTCAGGAGATGCTGCGCCCCTCCACCGCGTCGAGCACCAGCGGGGCGGTCCCCGCGTCGCCGCGAAGGCCGAACCCGTAGCGGTACCCCGCCCGCACGTCCGGGTCGGTCAGCTGCGGGAGATGCTCGAGCGTGGCGGCGGTGAGCAGCTTCCAGCCGTCACCGGAGTCGGCGTACATGGCGGCCCGGTCGCCGACCAGCGACAGGGCGAACCGGCCGCCGTCCGGGATCGTCACGCCCTGCTTGACGCCGAAGACCGCGAGGCCGCCCGGCACCTGCGGGCCGCGCACCTCGAAACCGGCGAACTTGGCGGTGTTGACGTAGAAGGCCGCCACGTCGGTCGTCCCGTCCTTCACCAGCCCGGCGTACACCGTGTCCATGTCCGTGGAGTTCCCCTGGAACTTCCTGATCGTGATCGCGGTGCTGAACGCCGGGTTGCGCGGCGAGACGTCCCCGGCGACCAGGCCGAACCAGCTCGCGGTGGGATGCTCCGCCGACAGCGTGCCACCGCCGACGGTCAGCCGCGGCGTCTCCTTGTCCTCCGGCAGCACCCGGTGCTTCTGGTAGCGCGCCGAACTGTCGGTGTCGAAGGTGTCCGAGAACTCCCGGTTGGCGAACGCGTCCGGGTTGGGCGGCACGTAGGCCGCCGCCGCCGGCAGCCGCACTGTCACCCGGTGCGTCTCCCCGGCGTAGGTCGCGCAGACCACCGGATGGTTCCCGTCCGCCGGCGAGTACGCGGTGAGCTTCGTGGTCGTCGTACGGCTCTCGCCGGTCCGTGTGCCGGTCACGCGGAGCACCGCGGGATCGACGGTCACACCGTCACAACCGCCCAGCCTGATCGAGCCGACGAGAGGCAGCACGTCGTGGTCGGTCACGGTGAACGTCACCGCGGACCCGATCACCCCGCGCTCCGCGGCCGAGGCCGTGATCTCGACATTGCGGTGCCCCGCCGAGGGCACGGCCACCGGGGCCAGACTCAGCCGGTCGATCTCGTAGGAGCCCGCCCAGTCGGAGCCGACCGAGCCGCGCACCCACACCTTGACGCGGGAGATGGCGCCACGGCCCGCCCATCGGGACAGGTCGAGGGTGAGCCGGTTCCAGCCGCGGGCCGGGTCGATCGAGCCGACGCCCTCCGCGACCTGTCCGTCGGGACCGTAGACGCGGACCTTGGCCGAGAACACGTTCCCGGGCGTGAAACCGTCGTCCGCGGTCTCCGGCACGCGGACCGACACCGACAGCTGCGGCGTGCGCGAGGCGTCCAGCGCCTTGTCGAGCAGCAGGTCCGCGCCCTTGTACGGCTTGGCGTACATCGACCAGGACGGGAGGTCGCGATCGAAGCTCACGCGCAGCGCGTGTCCGCCGTCGACCGCCACCCGCTCGACGGCCGCGGCGTTGTCGGAGGGGCGCCAGCCGCCGGTGTCCTGCTCGAAGTCGGAGATCACCCGTTCCAGCGCGGGCTTCGCATCCAACTGGACGCCGACGGTGGACGGGACCTTCCGTGTCGCGAGCTTCGCCGGATCGAAGCCCGGGATGGCGTCCTTCCAGTCCGCGATGCCGATGATCTTCTTGGCGAACTCGGTCACCTCGAGCGAGCGCTCCGTGTCGATGTACCTGAAGACGTCGTACAGCGGCTTGCGGTCGCCGGGGTTGGACGGGGACGTGTGCTCCTCGTCCCAGGTCCACAGGCCGAGGCGCAGACCGCCCTCCTGCTTGTGGTCGACGTGCCGGTGCAGGATGAACGAGTCGATACCCTCGGAGAACGCGATCTTGTAATACGCGTACGCGTAGGCCGCGGCCTGAAGCTTGAGCGCGTCGTCGCCGTAGTCCTGGGAGTTCAGCCCCTGCTCGGACAGGATCACCCGGCGCGGCCGCCCGTCGAAGAGCAGGTGCTCCTGGGCCAGATAGCGCGGCAGCACCTCGATGTTCTTGAACGTGATGCGCAGCGTGTCGAAGCCGTCGGTCGCGGTCTTGTCGTTCCAGAACGCCGGATCGAACAGGTTCTCCGGGTACGGATGGTAGGCGATGTACCAGTCGAAATCGCCCTGGGCCTTGGTGATGGCGTTGAGGCCCTCCACCACGTCCCTGCCCTTGTAGGTGTACGTCGGGTCGTCGCCGACGGCGCCGGTCCAGAAGTGGGTCAGCGACGTGTAGACCCGTCCGTTGGCGTCCGCCTTGCGCACGGCCTGCCAGGTCAGCCGCAGGGCGCGGGCGTACTGCTCCAGGAAGACGCCCCGCTCCTGGTGCCCCATGTTGTACCAGTACTGCTGGGCGTCGATCTCGTTGCCGACGATCCAGCCCCAGGCCCTGCCGTACTTCGCGTCGGCGCGGGTGTAGCGCTGGGCGAAGAAGTCCATGGCGGCGGTGAAGTACTCCTCGCCTTGGGCGTTCTTCACGTTGAAGGCGTACACCGTGCCCTTGCCGATCTCCGCGTCGGGATGGATCAGCGTGGACGCCGCCGAGCCGGCCTTCTTGCTGTCGTAGACCAGGACGATCATGTTGACCAGGATCCCGTTGTCCGACAACGGCTTGACCTGCGCGTCCACGCCCGTGACCGCGCTCTTGTCGAAGTAGTAGCGCTTGCCCTGCGAGACGAACTCGATCGTCTTGCCGGGGTCTCCCGGCCCGGCCAGCATCACCGTGTCGAGGGCCAGGTTGATGGCCGCGTGGGCGGTGCCGAGTTCCTCGGCGTCGTCGGTCATCTGCACCTGCAGGCCCTTCTTGCCCGGCACCTGCGGGTAGGGGGCCTGGTTCGCCGCGGGGAAGCGCAGGTCGGTGGCGTAGCGCACGCCGCCGAGCACCTCACCCCCGTCGGCGACGGCGAGGAACTTGTCGTGCAGCCGGTCCTCGTCTCCGTCCAGGCGGGGCACCTCGGCGGTGAACGTGCCGTCGGCGGCCGCGTCGACGGTGGCGACCGGCTGCTCCCCGGCGCGGCTCTCGGGGTCCTGCCAGGCGTCGAGCGCGTACAGCGTCACCCGGCCGCCGTTCGACGCGCCGGTCACCACGACCGTGTCCTGTCCGACGGCGACGCCGGTGACGCCGGTGACGCCGGTGACGCCGAGGGCCGTCCGCGCGTGGGCGGGAGTGCTCACCGACAGTCCCGAAAGGGCCAGGGTGAGCGCGAGGAGCCCGCCGCGCAGGCGCGCGGAGCGCGTGCGGACCCGGGGTGAGGACGAGTGTGTGTGCGACATTCCATCTCCTGTTCGGGGGGGTTCATGACAGGAAGTGATCGTCCGGGTTACTTGGCCCAGTCCTCGTCGCCCCAGTTGTTCTTCTTGATCCCGGCCTCGACGCCGCGGTCCCACCACTTCTGCAGGTCGGGCAGCTCCTCCTGCAGGGAGCGCTTGCCGAGCAGGAAGCCGTCGAACACCTCGCGGAAGGGGGAGCCCTCCGGTCCTCCGGGCAACCCGTGGACCCGGTAGATCTTGCCCCACTCGCCTTCGAGCAGGCCGGCGGTCTCGGACGACGGCTCCACGCCCTCGATCGCGGGCAGCCCGCCGGTGGCGTCCAGCCAGGGCTTGACTGCGGGCGAGCTCATGAACTGCAGGAACTTGATCGTGGCGGCGTACTTCTCCCCCTTGACCGTGGACGGGACCATGTAGCTGGTGCCGCCGACCGAGGCCCCGTAGCGTGCCGGGGCGTCCGTGGACACCGGAGTGGTGGCCTTGGTGATCGTCGGGAACGGCATGGTGCCGATCGCGAACTTCGCGTCCGTCTTGAGCGCCTCGACGGCGAAGTCGGTGCCCCACGACATGGCCGCCTTGCCCGTGACGAAGTCGCGGTAGCCGACGGTGGCGCCGCCGTCGGCCACGCCGCTCCAGTTCGGCGTGCCGTTGTCGAAGAACTCCTTGTAGAGCTTGAGCGACTCGGCCACCTCCGGCGTCTTGGCGGCGGTGAGCGTGCCCTCCTTGATCGCCTTGGAGAGGGACTTCTCCGTCACGCTCGGCGCCTTGCCGGGCTTGCCGGTGACGTCGAAGTAGTTCCACTGGTCGTAGTACTTGTCGGTGAGCTGCGTGGTGATGGACTCCCAGGTCCAGCCGGCGGCGAGCGCACCCTTGTCCAGCGCGACGGGGTCGTACCCGGCGGCCTTGAGCTTCGCGCAGGCGGCCCGGAAGTCCTCCCAGGTCGCGGGCGCCTGCTGGATGCCCGCCTTGGTGAAGGCGTCCTTGTTGTAGAACAGGCCGATCGCCACCAGGTTGAACGGGATGTACTCCAGCTTCCCGCTCTCCTTGCTGAGCGCCTTGGACACGTCGGGGCCGAAGTACTCCTTCCTGAAGACGTCGATCCAGCGCTGGTTGCCCGGCACGTACGGGTTGGGCTTCTGCAGTTCCTCGTCGAGCGCGTGCACCTCGTGGGCCTTGTGCGGCGGCTGGTTGAAGACCAGTTCGGGCGCGGTGCCCGCGGCGAGCTGGGAGGTGATCGTCTGGGTGAAGCCGTCGAGCGGGAGCACCTGGGTGCGCACCTCGATGCCCGGCTCGCGCTTCTCGAACGCGTCGACGAGCGCCTCCCAGGCCGGACCGAAGCTGCTGCCGCTGGTGTTCCACTGGTTCGGACCGGCGAGCGTGATGGTCACCTTGCCCTGCCCGGCCTCGCCGGTGTCGGCCTTCTTGTCGGTGCCGAGCAGCCCGCAGCCGCCGGTCGCGACCGCCAGCGCCGGCAGTGCGGCCAGCAGTGCGACGGAGGGCGTGCGCGTACGGCGGGGCGTACGTGAAGTCATGATGGAACCTGATCCTTTCTGGGGGGTGATGCCTGGTTGATACGTTTCAATCTCGTGCTCGGCAGATGCCGGGCACAGATGGAACCGAGGGCGGGTCAGAGGAAGCCGATCGCAGGGGTCAGGCCAGGCGGAGCGGGTCACGGGAGCGGGTCATTTCCCGGAGACGATCCCGCCCTGGATCCCGGCCAGGAACCACTTGGACAGGAAGGTGAACAGCAGCAGCAGCGGGAGGCTCGCCAGCGCGTACCCCGCGAACAGCGGCCCCCATTGCTGGGCGTTCTGGTTGGCGAAGAACGCGAGGCCCGCGGGAATCGTGCGGAACTCGTCCGTCTGCACGGTGAGAAGCGGCCAGAAGTAGTCGTTCCACACGCCCAGCACGGTCACCAGCGCCACCGTGCCGATGACCGGGCGGGCGAGCGGCAGCATGAGCGAGACGAACACGCGGATCCCGCCGGCCCCGTCGACCCGGGCCGCCTCGAAGATCTCCTCGGGGAGCTGCGCCATGTAGGTGCGCATGACCACGATCCCGAACACGGTGTTTCCGGTGATGTGCGGGATGATCAGCACGAGCCGCGTGTCGAGGATCTCCAGATCCCGCATCAGGATGAACAGCGGGATCAGGCTCGTGATGGAGGGCACCATGAGCAGCGCCGCGACGAGGCCGAACAGGACGTTCCTGCCGGGGAAACGGAAGCGGGCGAACACGTGGGCCGCCGCCGTGGCGAGCACCAGCGCGCCGGCGATCGCGAGCCCGGCCACCACGAACGACGTGAACAGGTAGGGGCTGACCTTCTCCCAGGCGACGGCGTAGTTGCCGAGGTGGACCGGCCAGGTGGGTGTCCAGTAGCTCGCGTAGAACTGCTCGTTGTCCTTGAAGGACGCGACGAACATGAACAGGTAGGGGAACAGCCCGACGAAGGCGAGAAGCGAGAGCAGGCCGCCGACGACCAGGTCGGTCCGGCGTGTGCGGCTCACCCGGTTCCGCGCGCCCGGTCGGGACGCCGTCCGTGCGCCCACGCCCACACCCGCGTCCGTGAACGGGGACGGGGACGGGGACGGGTCCATGTCCGGGGACGCGTTCGGGGACGGGGACGCGTCCGGGGATTCCTCACGCAGCGGCACCCTTGCCTCCTCTCTTGCCGATCAGCAGCGCGCCCACGCTCACCCCGAGTGTGAGCATGAAGAGGACGGTGCCGAGAGCCGCCGCGTATCCCCAACTCGTGTCCAGGAACGCGGCGTCGAGCATACGCAGCACCGGGACCTGGGTGGCGTTGTCAGGGCCACCCTTGGTCATGATGTGCGCCTGCAGGCCGTACTGGAGCACCGCGATCACCGCGAGCACCAGCAGCAGCTTGACGTCCCGCAGCATCATCGGCAGGTCGATGCTCCAGAACCGCCGCAGCCGGCCCGCGCCGTCGACCGCCGCCGCCTGGTAGATCTCGGCGGGGACGTTCTGCAGGGCGGACAGGAAGACCAGGAACGGCAGGCTCGCCACCCACGGGAAGCCGACGGTCATCAGCGCGGCGAGCGCGGTGTCCGGGTCGCCGATCCAGTTGTGCGCGAGCCCGTCGAGGCCCACCGCGCGCAGGAAGCTGTTGATGACGCCGTCCCTCGGGTCGTACATGAACTGCCACAGCAGCACGTTGACCACGGCGGGGAAGGCGAGCGGAAGGATGAGCAGCGTACGGAAGACGAACCGCAGCCGCTCGCTCGACAGTGACATGACCAGTTCGGCGGCGAGCAGCGGGAACGCCCACATGAGGGTGGTCGCCCAGATGAAGATGACCCCGACGTTGCGGAACGACTCCCACCACACGTCGTCGCCGAACATGGTGACGAAGTTCTCCAGGCCGACGAACGGCGAGCTGAAACCCGGCCGCCACTCGTAGAAGGAGTGCAGCATCCCGCTCAGGGCCGGGTAGTACGCGAACACCGCGAGCACCACGAACGTGGGCAACAGGACGAGGTAGACACCCCACGGGACGCGCCGGCGTCCGGGCGATGCCTTACGGCTGATCACGATGGAACGGCCTCTCCGCTAATCATGTGGAACCTCACGACGAACATGGAATGACCTCCGGCCCGCCGATCGGTTACCCAGGAGGCATTTGAACGTTTCAGGAGTGTTTCGAGTCTCGTCATCCCCTTCGCACGTGTCAATAGCCAGGGATAACGGTTTGTTCACCATGGGAGGGTGCGCGGCGTCGCCGCCTCATCCGGGTTCCGCGTGGTGAAACGTTCAACTACCCGGGGCCCGGCGAACGCCCGGGACGGCGAGGTGGAGCGGCGGACTTCACCCGGACTTCACCCGGGCTCCACCCCGCCACCC
>NZ_JADDIL010000105.1:0-22394 GCF_020826795.1 Microtetraspora sp. AC03309
CGCGCCCCCTGAGCCTCCCTCCCCGGCGGAGAGGCTGATCAGCGCCATGAGCACGTAGCTCAGGCCGACGAGTCCGAGGCCGAGCGCGAACTTGGCAGGCGCGTCGGCGTGCCTGCCGAGCCGTACCCACGCGTAGGCGAAGAGCGGGGCCATGGCGAGGATGAACAGGGGATGGGCGCCTTGGAACCAGCTCGCGGGGATCACGAAACCGAGGACGTCACGGTCGACCGACTCCCGCGCGAACAGGCTCAGCACCGATCCCGACTGCGTGAAGATCATCCAGAAGATCGCGGAGGAGAGGAAGAGCCGGACGAAGCCGAGCACGCGGCTCCGTTCCGCGGCCGTCAGCCTCGGATGCCGCAGGAGCGTACGGAACTGGAACACGGGCACGGCGAGGACCAGGACGCCCACGGGGATGAGGACGTGCTCGATCCTGAGGGTCCCCGCGAGGCCGTCGGCGAGAACGGCGGCGACGGCCACACCGGCCCAGATCCCGGCCCGGCGGAAGGCCCGCGCGCGCTCGGCCCGGGAGGCGGGGTTGATGGGGAGCGCGCCGACGTGACCGAAGTGCCGCCTGCCCGCGGCGAACTGGATCACCCCGAACGCCATGCCCACGGCCGCCGCGCCGAACCCGAGGTGCCAGTCGACGGTCTCGCCGAGGAATCCCGTGACGACGGGCGCGATCAGCGCGCTGACCTGGATGCTCATGTAGAAGACGGAGAACGCGGCCTCCCTGCGCTCGGTGTCGCCCGGACCGTAGAAGCCGCTGAGCAGCGCGCTCATGTTGGGCTTGAGCAGGCCGGTCCCGGCGATGATCAGAGCGAGCCCCGCCCACACCGTCCACCCGGCCGGCAGGGCCATGCAGACGTGACCCGCGGTGATCACCATGCCGCTGAACAGCGTGGCGCGCCGGGCGCCGAGTACCCGGTCGCCCAGCCAGGCGCCGGGCACCGCGGCGATGAACAGCAGCGCCATGTACAGGCCGAACAGGGCGGTCGCCTCGGCGGGGGACAGGCCGAGCCCGCCCTCGGAGACGGGCGACACCGCGAACAGGAAGAGAATCGCCTGCATCCCGTAGAAGCTGAATCGCTCCCACATGTCGGTGAGGAACAGGGTGGCGAACCAGCGCGGTTGCCCGAAGATCGTTCGGGCGGGGACCGGCGCCGGATGGGCCGTCTGCGTGGTGGCCATGGCGGGCTCCCTACGTTGCCGTGGGCGCGAGACCGCGAAGGTGCTCGCGCCATGTCACGGCGAGGGTGCCAAGCCCGCCTCGGTACCGGCTTGGCCGACGCTCGAAAGGGGCACCCGAAAGGGCGGCCACCGGCCCGTGGCCCGCCGATCCGGAGCTCGAAAGGACGAGCGGGCGCGCGTGGCCCCCGCCGGATCCCGGGACGGCGCTACGTGCCCGTGGCGCGCCGGATCCGCACCAGCGCCTCGCCCAGGGCCTGGCGGCACTCCTCGAGTGCGCGGCCGTCCACGACGCCGTCCCTGGCCGCCGTGCGGGCGTCGTTCCTGAACCGGTCGAGCATCTTCTCCATCTGCTTGACGGTCTTGCCGGAGGCGAAGTAGGAGTCCCACTCGTGGTGCCACTCGGCGCCCCAGGAGAGGGCCTCCCGCCACTCCCGAGGACCCCACTGATCCGGGGTGACGGCGCGGGAGGCGGGTTCACCCGCCTGCTCATGGACCTCGTCGGCGCCCGTCCCCGCGCCCGTTCCCGTGCCCGTTCCCGTGGGCGCCGCCGCCGGGAGGTCGCGCGGCACCGCCGGGGCGTGCCGTGCCTCGTCGCGTACGCGCTGCGCCGACCTGCGGACCTCGTCGCTGATCCGGAGGATCGTCTGGGTCAGCTCGTCAAGCTCCGGAGCCCGTCGGCGCAGCTCCTCCTGCCCGTCCGCCGTGATGCGGTACCTCTTGCGGCCGCCGTCGTCCGGCTCGCTGACGATGAAGCCCTCGCTCTCCAGCTTGGACAGCCGGGGGTACACGGCTCCGGCCGACGGGGCGTAGGCGCCGAGGAACGTCTCCTCGACCAGCTTGATCGCCTCGTAGCCGTACCGCGGCTGATCCTTCAGCAACGCGAGGAGGTAGAGCTTGAACTGGCCGTGTCCGAACGGGGACGCCACCGCCGCCATCACGCGCCGTCCTCCGTGCCCGTACGGGACGCCTCGGCGGAGGCTCTCTCGTCTGCTCTGTCGTCGGTACGGATCACCAGCGCCACCTTCCCCGAGACGGTGAAACCGCGCACCTGGACCTGGCGGTCCCGATGGGAGTTCTCCCGCAGCGTCACCCCGGTGGCACCCCGCCCGGACGGGCCGATGGGGACGAGCGCGGGAGAGAGGCGCCCGCCGGCGGGGGGATTGGCCACGACCTTGCCGCTCGCCGTGGAGAGCTCCACGTCCAGACCCGCCTTGTCCCGATCTCCTCCGAGCCCGAGCGTGATCGCCCCGGAGACCGAGCTGAGCACGGCGTCGACCGGATCCGCCTCGGTGATCATGGTGATCTCGCCCGAGACGGACTCCAGATGCACCTGCCCGTGGCAGTGGCTGGCGATGATCTCCCCGGAGACGGTCTTGGCCATCAGCTGGGGACCGGCACCCTCCATGACTATCTCCCCGTTCAAGGTGGTGAGGCTGGTCTCCTCGCCGCTTCCCGCCACGGTGATCCCGGCGCTGACCGTCTCGACGCGGATCGGCGTGCCGGGAGGGAGGCGCAGGCTCAGGTCGGTCCGGCGCAGGAAGGCGGGAGGCAGGTCCCGGTACCACTTGCGGTGCAGGCCCAGGTCGTGCCGGATCTCGAGAACCCCGTCGCACACGTTGACCCGCAGCGGGGCGCCGCTCACCCGGGTGACCTCGAGCAGGGACGGCCCCTCGTCGGTGACCACGGCCACGCCTCCATCGATGATCCGCACGATGGCCTGGGTCACTCCGGCCAACTCGATCTCGTACGGTCCCTCAACGCTCCACTCCGCCATCGCGATCCTCCTCGTCCGGCCGCCGGTGCCGCCGCTACTATCACGCTATATCGCGACTGTGCGGATTGCTACTCGAAAGCGGCTCGACCTTGACCAGATCGCGACATATATCGCGATCGGCCGAGGTCGAGCCGATGCTATCGAGCCGACTCCCATACTCCCAACTCGAAGCGCGCCCCCTCGGCGAACCTGGCCGCCATGGCCGAACGCTCGGCCGCCGAGACGCGCGCGCCCAGGGCGTCCACGAGGGCGAGGGTGGCCTCGACCACGGGCAGGTAGTCCCGGTGCAGATGGACGTCGATGAACGCCCGGTAGACCGGGTCGGGGGAGGATCGCCGCTGCAGCTCCTTGCCGAGCTCGGCGTGGAACCACAGGCGGGGGAGCACCGCCGCGAGCGCCTCGGCGAAGCCGAGATCCCGCCCGGCGGAGGCCAGGAAGGCACCGTACGGGCGGTCACCCGCGGGCGGGACGGGCGGCTCCTCGCCGAGGATGCCCAGCATGGCCTGCCGCTTGGGCCCCGCCGACCGGGCCGCGCCCATCGCGATGCCCGCGAAGTGCGCCAGGTCGCCGAGGGTCGGCGCCTTGGCGGCGATGAGCGCCAGCGCGCGGGCGTAGTCCTCCAGATGCAGGCTGTCGATCGCCACGAGCCGTGCCACCACGGCCTTGGGCAGGTCGCCCGCGCTGATCCCGGCGGGGATCGGGTGGTCGACGATCGCGGCGAAGCTCTCTTCGCCCGCAGTCCAGAGTTCCTTGTGAAGACTCATCACGCACCTTTCGAGGAGGGGGATCGTCAGCCGAGGTCCAGCCGTACGCGGTAGTGGCGCAGCCACGCGTTGAGGGTGAGCACCATCTCGATGTGGGTGCGGTTCACCCAGGCGATGGGGCCGTTCTCCAGCTTCTCCGGGGCGGCCAGTACGGCGCGCGCCGCCTGGACGTCGACCAGGGGATGGGCCGGCTGCCCGGGATCGTCGAGGATCTCGGTCAGCGACCGGCTCAGATAGCGGGTGTAGAGGGGGTCCTGGGTGACGGGGAACGGGCTCTTCTGCCTGTTCAGCACCTGCTCGGGCAGCAGGTCGGCGCCGGCGGCCCGCAGCAGCGCCTTCTCCCGGCCGTCATGGCTCTTCATCGACCAGGGCGCGTTGAAGACGTACTCCACCAGCCGCGGGTCGACGTAGGGCACCCGCACCTCCAGCCCGACCGCCATGCTGATCCGGTCGTCCCGGGTGAGCAGGTGCTGCATCCACCTGGTCAGATGCATGTGGGTGATCTCCCGCATACGGCGTTCCCGCCCGGACTCGCCGGGGAGCCGCGGCACCTCCGCGACCGCCTCGCGGTAGCGGTCGGCGCCGTAGCCCTCCAGGTCGAGCAGCTTCAGCAGGCCCGGGTCGAGCAGGCCGCTGCCGAGGCCGGCGCCCGGGCAGAAGAACTGGTAGAAGGCGATCCACGGGAACGCCTCCACGTCGATCAGTTCCGGCACCCACGCCCAGTGGTAGCCGCCGAACACCTCGTCGGCGCCCTCCCCGCACAGTGCGACGGTGCTGTGCCCGCGCACCTGCTGGAACAGCTCGTACAGCGAGGCGTCCATGTCGCCGAGCGGGCTCGGGCGGTCCTGGGCCAGCACGGTGGCCAGCCGGACGCCCGGCTCGGCGAGCCGTTCCGGGGTGATGACCACGGGCGTGTGCAGCGACGCGACATGCTCGGCGACCATGCGAGCGAACGGCGCGTCCGGGGTGTCGCGGACCTCGTCGGCGCGGAACCGCTCGGTGTAACGCGTGAACGTCACGGAGAACGACCGGATGGGCTCCTCACCCGCCGCACGGCGGTGCCGGGCCGCCAGCGCGGTCATCACGCTGGAGTCCAGACCTCCGGAGAGCAGCGACCCGACGGGGACGTCGGCCACGAGCTGGGCGGCGATGATCTCCTCCAGCATGCCGCGCACCGTGTCCACCGTCGCGGGCAGGTCGTCGGTGTGCGGGCGGGCCTGGAGGGCCCAGTAGCGCCGGTGCCGGATCCCCGAGCGGTCCACCCGTACGACGTGGCCGGGGCGCACCTCGTGGATGCCGGCGAAGACGGTGTGCCCGGGTGTCCAGACCTGGCTGAACGCCTCGCGCAGGCTGTCGGCGTCGGCCCTGGCCTCGACCTCGCCGGTGGCGAACAGCGCCTTGGGCTCCGAGGCGAAGTACACCCGGCCCCCCTGGCCGCGATGGTAGAAGAGCGGCTTGACGCCGAAATGGTCGCGGACCAGGAGGAGCGCCTGGTCGTGGGCGTCCCAGACGGCGAAGGCGAAGATCCCGTTGAGGTGGTTCCCGACGTCCTCGCCCCATTCGAGGTAGGCCCTGAGCACGACCTCGGTGTCCCCGTCGGTGCGGAACCGGTGGCCGCGGGCCGCCAGCTCGCTCCGCAGCTCCCGGTAGTTGTAGATCTCCCCGTTGTAGGTCAGGACGGCAGGACCCCCGCCGTCCCGCTCCGCGACCATCGGCTGGGCGCTGCCCGCGAGGTCGATCACCGCGAGCCGCCGGTGGGCCAGGGCGGCGTGCCCGTCCGTCCACAGCCCCTCGGCGTCGGGGCCGCGGCAGGCCATCGTCTCCGACATGGCCGTCGCCGTGGCCGTGGCCGTGGCGCGCCGGCCCGTCAGATCTCGCTCGAAGTCAACATGACCGGCGATACCGCACATTGAGCACTCTCCCGTCTGTCGCGCGCTCGTACGGCGAGCCTCCCGGAGGTCACTCGAGCAGGGCTTGGAACGAGATGGAGCCGGTCTTGGCCGCTCCACCGGACCGCTCCACCGGACCGGTGCCCGGATCTATGGAGCGGGCCCCTGGCCGGTCCCGTCGGCGACCACGGCCCCGCTCGAGGCGGGATCGAGTCCGCCACCAGCGGCCGGGTCCATCATCGTGATGCGATACAGCAGTCGCGATATATACCTCGCCGCCGACAACTGGATATCGCGATATGCGTCGGACTATCTTGACTCACGGCAGTATCGCGATATAGCGTGATCGCGATCGAGAACAGTATCGCGATCGTCTCCACTTCCGAGGTCTGCAAGGAGCAGTGATGTCCGAACACGAAGGGAGCCAGCCGCTGCGGCTCGCCGAAGAAGCGGCTCCTCCGCACAAGCGCCGGTGGGCCGTACTGGCGATCATCCTGGTTGCGACGTTCATGGACCTGCTCGACGTGTCCATCGTCGCCATCGCCATCCCCTCGATCCAGAAGGATCTCCAGGCGACCTACACCTCGGCCCAGTGGATGCTGGCCGGCTACTCGCTCGCCTTCGCCCTGCTGCTGATCACCGGCGGCCGGCTGGGCGACATCGCCGGGCGCAAACGGATCTTCCTGCTCGGCATGGGCGGCTTCACCCTCGCCTCGGCCCTGTGCGGATTCGCCGTTTCGCCCGAGATGCTGGTCGCCTCGCGGGTGCTCCAGGGGGCGATGGCCGCGATGATGGTCCCCCAGGTCATCTCCACGATCCAGCTGATCTTCCCGCCGAAGGAGCGCGGCGGCGCCTTCGCCGTCTACGGAGGTGTCGCCGGTCTCGCGACGATCAGCGGGCCGCTGCTGGGCGGCCTCCTGCTCAACGCGGACCTGTTCGGCAGCGGATGGCGCTCGATCTTCCTCATCAACCTGCCGCTCGGCGTGGCCGCGTTCGTCGCCGCCATCGCGATCATGCCCGAGGTGCGGGTGCCGCTCGCGCACACCCTGCGGCTCGACCTCGTGGGCAGCTTCCTGATCACGGTCACCATGCTGCTGCTGATGTATCCGCTGATCCAGGGCCGCGACCTGGGCTGGCCGGTGTGGACCCTGGCCATGATGGCGGCGTCCATCGTCGGGCTGCTGATCTTCGGCGCGCACCAGCGCCGCCGGGCCGGCAGGAACGCCTCGCCGCTGGTGCCTCCCTCGCTCTTCAGGAAGGTGTCGTTCACCGGCGGGCTCCTGGTGAACCTGTCCTTCTTCGCCGGCATCGTGTCCTTCTTCCTGGTGTTCATCATCTACCTGCAGGCGGGCCGTGGTGAGTCCGTCCTGTCGGCGGCCCTGACCCTGCTGCCCTGGTCCGTCGGCATCGCCGTGGCCAGCGGCACCGGGTTCCAGCTCGCGCCCAAGCTCGGCCGTACGGTGCTGCACATCGGCACGGGCCTGATGACCCTCGCCATGGGCGGCGTCATCGTCACCATCCAGACCGGCGGCGCCGACGTCTCCCTGTGGTGGTACGTCCCGAGCATGCTCGTCGGCGGCATCGGCATGGGTCTGGTCGCCCCGCTGCTGGTCGACGCCGTGGTGTCCGACGTCCCCCCGACCGAGGCGGGCTCGGCGTCCGGAGTCCTCAGCGCGGTCCAGCAGATCGGCGGCGCGCTGGGGATCGCCCTGGTCGGCCTGGTCTTCTTCGGCTCGGTGAGCGCGCAGGCCCAGAACGTCGCCGAGTCGGTCACCCCGAGGATCCGTACGGCGCTGCAGGCCGCGGGGGCGCCCGCCTCGGCGGCGGAGGAGGCGAGCCGGGGCTTCGTCCGGTGTTTCGTGGACCGGGCGGAGGAGAAGGATCCGACCGCGGTGCCCGCGAGCTGCGCCGAGGCGGAGTCGCCCCAGCAGGACGTCCCGCCCTCCGTGCGCACCGCCTTCACCACGGCGGCGGATGAGGGCAGGAACGACCTCTTCAACCAGGCGATGACCGCGGCCGGCTGGTACAACGCCGGGGTCTTCTTCCTGACCTTCCTGCTCATCTTCTTCCTGCCTCGCGCGATCAAGGTCCACGCCGAGGCCGACGCGGGCGCGCCGGAAGGGTCGCCAGAACCCGAGCCGGTGAGCTGAGCCCCGTCGACTGAGTCCGTCGATCGGCGCCGTGATTCCCGGTCCGCCGGAGAGTCCGGCGCCGATCTGCTGCCGCGTGCCGGCCGATGCCATCCCAGAGACGCCACCAGAGAGGTGTCCCATGTTCGAGCCCTCGATCGAGCTGTACGACGATCAGGTCAACAACGACTTCACGGTCGCCATCCTGCAACTGATCTTCTGGGCGGTCCTGGCCCGTCGCCTGTACCGCCTCCCCTTCAGCAAGACCGCCCACAAGCTCAGGCGCAGCAGCCGGAGGCTGGTCGTGGGCGTGGTGGTGGGGGCCCTGCTCGTGCCGGCCCGGCTGTTCACCATCCTCGTCATGGGCGGCTACGGACCGCAGTTCGCGGCGGACCGCCTGTGGATCGGCCTGCCCTTGGTCGCCGTCCCCACGATCTTCGCCCTCGTCCTTACCCTGCCCCGGCTCCGGCGGTTCGCGGTCGCCGAGGTCGCCGACCGGCAGGCCCCGCCCACCCCCGAGCAGCGTCTGCGGGCGGCCGCGCCCGCGGTCACCCTGCCGGCGCGCGCCGTGACCATCGGGGCGCTCATCGCCTTCGCGCGGCTGATCTTCGCCCCGACGCCGCCGCTGTTCATCCCGGCCCTGCTGACCTTCGCCGTCGCCGGCGGCTGGATCCTGGTGCTCGGTCGCAGGCACCGGGCGCGGACGGCCGGGGCGGACGTACGGCCGATGCCGAGAGGCGGGGCCCGCACCCGCCGCAACCTCGTGGGAACGGTGACGGTGCTGGCGCTGATCGCCGTCTACGCCGCCTGGGACTGGCAGACCAGCAAGCTGCCCGACAGCTACAGCATGATGGACCACGCGATGACCTACGGCGACGGTCCCGAGGTGTCCGGGCACGGCCACCTCGCCGCGGGGGCGGGCGGGGCGAAGGTGCCGTCGGTCTCGGTGGCGGACCTCACCGGACCGCGTACCGGCGTCCCCGACAAGCGCTTCACGCTCACCGCCACCGACGCCAGGATGAAGCTGAGCTCCTCGGCCGAGGTGGACGCGGTGGTCTTCAACGGGCAGCTTCCCGGCCCCGAACTGCGGGTGCGCGAGGGCGACCTCGTCGAGGTGACGCTGGTGAACAGGACACGCGACGTCCCCACCACGCTCCACTGGCACGGCGTCGACGTGCCGAACGCCGAGGACGGCGTGGCAGGTGTCACGCAGGACGCGGTGGCTCCGGGCAAGAGCCACACCTACCGATGGATCGCGGGCCAGACGGGGACCTACTGGTACCACTCGCACCAGCAGTCATCGGTGCAGGTCCGCCGGGGGCTCTTCGGCCCTCTGGTGATCGAGAAGGCCGACCCCGGACCCGCGAACCTGAAGGAGTTCACGCTCGCCGCGCACGTCTGGGACACCGACAAGGGCGAGATCAGCTCGCTCGACTCCTACGACACGCTGCGCAGGGAGACCGTTCCCGCGGGCACTCCGGTGCGGATCAGGCTCGTCAACTCCGACAACTTCCTCAAGACGTTCACCCTGGCCGGGGTCCCGTTCAAGGTGACCGCCCTGGACGGCAACGACGTGAACGCGCCCACCGAGCTGAGCAAGGTGAAGCTGCCCCTCGGCGGCGGCGGGCGCTACGACCTCGAGTTCGTCATGCCCGCGGGGCCGGTGCGGTTCGCCGACCTGGCCGCGCCGGACGCCGGGCTCCTGATCACGCCCGACGGGAAGGGAGAGCTGGCGCCGCTGCTGGAGGCCCCCGACTTCGATCCGACCCGCTACGGGTCGCCGCGGCCCACGCCGTTCGGGCCGGGCAGCGACTTCGACCGCTCCTTCCAGCTCATCCTGGACAACAAGCCCGGGTTCTTCGACGGCACGCCGTACTACCTGTGGACGGTCAACGGGTCGGTCTTCCCGCACATCCCGATGCTGATGGTGCGCGAAGGGGAGCTCGTGAAGGTCACCGTGGTGAACCGCAGCTTCCTCGAACATCCCCTGCACCTCCACGGCCACCGCGTGCTCGTGCTCAGCCGTAACGGGAAACCGGTCACGGGCAGCCCCGTCTGGCTGGACACCGTCACCGTCGTGGACGGGGAGACCTACGAGCTGGCCTTCAAGGCCGACAATCCCGGGGTGTGGATGGACCACTGCCACAACCTCGAACACGCCGCCATGGGGATGACGATCCACCTGGCCTACGAGAACGTGCACACCCCCTATCTCGCCGGGCGGGCCACCGGGAACGTCCCCGAATAGCGAGCCACATCCAGCGAGCTGTCGAGCCCCTCTCGAGGGGCGCCCCAGTGAGTCGAGCCACCCTGTGATCGGGCGCGGGAAGCCCGCGACCGACACAGGAGGGTTCGACGATGAGCAGCGCGTCAACGGATGCCGGGCCCGGCCCCGTGGTGAGCGGCCCCGTGGTGAGCGGCCCCGTGGTGAGCGGCCCCGTGGTGAGCGGAGCCGCGGCCACCGGTGCCGTGGTGACAGGCGTCGGTGTCGTGGCACCTACGGGAGTCGGCGCTGAGGAACACTGGCAGGCCGTACTGGCCGGGAAGTCCGGCATCGGCCGGATCAGCCGCTTCGACCCCACCTCCTACCCGGTGCGCCTGGCCGGCGAGGTGTCGGGATTCGCGGCAAGGGAGCGGGTGCCGGGCCGGCTGATCCCCCAGACCGACCACTGGACGCACATGGCGCTGGCGGCGACTCAGGCCGCCCTCGCCGACGCCGGGGTCGATCCCGGTGAACTGCCCGAGTACGAGATGGCAGTGGTGACGGCGAGTTCCTCCGGCGGCACGGAGTTCGGCCAGCACGAGATGGAGCGCCTCTACACCAAGGGGCCCTCGTGGGTCAGCGTCTACCAGTCGATCGGCTGGTTCTACGCCGCCACCACCGGACAGGTGTCGATCAGGCACGGCATGCGCGGTCCCTGCGGTGTCCTGTGCACGGAGCAGGCCGGCGGGCTCGACGCGCTCGGCCAGGCCCGCCGGCTGCTGAGGTCCGGCGCCCGGCTCGTGGTCAGCGGCGGGACCGACGCCTCGCTGTGCCCCTACGGCCTCACGGCCCAGCTCGCCACCGGCCTGCTCTCCACCGAGCAGGACCCCGGCCGGGCGTACCTGCCCTTCGATGCCGCCGCCTCGGGATATCTGCCGGGCGAGGGCGGGGCCATCCTCGTGGTGGAGCGCGACGCCCCGGACGGCTACGGCGCGATCCGCGGGTACGCCGCCGGCTTCGACCCGCGGCCCGGATCGGGACGGCGTCCCGCGCTGCGCGGCACCATCGAGCGCGCGCTGGCGGACGCCGGCGTCACCCCGGGCGACATCGACGTCGTGTTCGCCGACGCGGCGGGAGTGCCCGAACTCGACCTGGCGGAGGCCGAGGCCATCACCGCGGTGTTCGGCCCCCGGGGCGTGCCGGTCACCGCGCCCAAGACCCTCACCGGCCGCCTGTACGGCGGTGGCGCCGCCCTCGACATCGCGACGGCGCTGTTCGCGATCCGCGACGACGTCATCCCGCACACCGTGGGACCGACCAGGCTCGCCCCCGGCTGCGAGCTGGACCTCGTGCTCGGTGAACCGCGGGACACCCCCGTGCGCACCGCCCTCGTACTCGCGCGCGGTCACGGCGGTTTCGCCGCGGCGATGGTGCTGTCCGATCTTCACCACATCTCCCGAACCGGAAACATCTCCCGAACCGGAAAGTGAGCGGAACATGCCCGAATTCACCATGGAGGACCTCAAGCAGACGCTGCGCGCGATCGCGGGGGAGGACGAGCAGGTCGACCTGGACGGGGACATCTCCGACGTCTCCCTGGCCGACCTCGGCTACGACTCGCTCGCGCTGCTGGAGCTGGCCAGCCAGGTCGAGAAGCGCTACGGAGTCGTCATCCCCGACGACGCGGTCCACGAGATGGTCACGCCCCGCGCGACCCTCGCGTACATCAACGGCCGTCTCGCCGACACCGTCGAGGTGGCCTGAGATGGCCGGGCACACCGACAACCACATCGTCATCGACGCGCCCATCGACGTCGTGTGGCGGATGACGAACGACATCGAGTCGTGGACCGAGCTGTTCAGCGAGTACTCCGAGGCGACGATCATCGAGCGGCGCGGCGACTCCATCCTGTTCCGGCTCGCGCTGCACCCCGACGAGAACGGCACGGTGTGGAGCTGGATGTCCCTGCGCACCCCCGATCCCGACACGCGCACGGTCCGCTCGCACCGCGTCGAGACGGGCCCCTTCAAGTACATGTCGATCTTCTGGGAGTACATCGAGACGGACCAGGGGGTCCGCATGCGGTGGGTCCAGGACTTCGAGATGAAGCCGGGCGCCCCGGTGGGCGACGAGGCGATGCGCGACCGCCTCAACCGCAACACGCCGGTGCAGCTCCAGCTCATCAAGGACAAGGTCGAGGCCGCCGCGCGCGCGACCGCGGCGATCTGACCCGCCCGGTCACCCGCGATCGCACCCGATCACACCTCATCGGCCCTGACCACATCTGAGACATCTGAGACATCTGACAGACCAGGCGAAACGGAGACGGACACGACATGGACCTCGGGCTCAGTGGCAAGAAGGCACTCGTCACCGGCGGCACCAGGGGCGTCGGCAGGGGAGTGGTACTGGAACTGGCGCGTCACGGCGTCGACGTCATCACCTGCTACCGGCAGCCGGGAGAGGCCGCCGAATCGCTGGAACGCGAGCTCAAGGAGCTCGGCGGGGACCACCACGTGCTGCGCGCGGACCTCGCCGACCCCGTGGAGATCACCGCGCTGCTCGGCGCGTGCGAGAGCCGGTTCGGGCGGCTGGACCTCGTGGTGAACAACGCCGCGACCATCAGCCACGTGCCGTACGAGCGGCTCACCCCCGAGCAGTGGCGGCACATCCTCGACGTGAACGTCACCGGCGTGCACCTGGTCATCCAGGGTGCGCTCCCGCTGATGACGGCCGGCGGCTCGGTGATCAGCATCGGGTCGAAGTCGGCCGAGGTGGGGATCCCGCTCCGCGCCCACTACACCGCGACCAAGGCCGCGCTGACCGGACTGACCCGGTCCCTGGCCAAGGAGTACGGCAAGCGGGGGATCAGGTTCACCATGTTGTCCCTCGGCATCATCGCCACCGAGGCGATGGACGCGATGCCCGCCGAGCAGCGGGAGCTCATGGTCCAGCGCTACAGCGAGAAGACCGCCCTGGGCCGGCTCGGCACGCCCGAGGAGGTCGCGGGCGGCGTTCTCTGGCTGGCGAGCGACCTGGCCAGTTTCGTCACGGGCGCGGTCATCGCGGTCGACGGGGGGATCTCCTGATGAGCGACGCGACGTACCGGGTCATGCTGCGCATGCAGATCATCCCCGGGATGGGCCCCGAATTCGAACGGATCTGGCGGAAGGTCGGTGACTCCGTCACCTCCCACCCCGCCAACCGCGGCCAGTGGCTGTCGCGCAGCGAGGAGGAGGCGGACGTCTACTACATCGTCAGCGACTGGGTCGACGAGGCGAGCTTCCGCCGGTTCGAGACCAGCGACCGGCATGTGGAACACCGCAGGCAACTGCACCCGTACCGGTCGGGCGGGTCGATGGTCACCATGCGGATCGTGGCCCACCTGCCGGGCACCGGCGGGGGCGAGTAGGGAACCCGTCCCGTCCTGTCCGCACCACTCCACCCAACCGGAGTCCCACATGACCAGCATGATGGAGCGATCTCCCGGCTTCCCGGCGGCGCCGTCCGAGGAGCCCGACTGGATGAGCTGCCGCCGCTGCCGGGTCCTCTTGTACCGCAAGAGGTTCGACAGGGCGGGCGGGGTGTGCCCCGAGTGTGGCTGGCACAGCCCGCTCGGCGCCGATCGGCGCGTGGCGACGCTGCTCGACCGGGAATCCGCCGTCCGCGTCGCGCCGCCGGAGACCGTGCACGACCCCCTGTCGTTCGTCGATCTCGAGCCGTACGCCGACCGGCTGTCGAAGGCGCGGGCGCGGACGGGGCTCGACGATGCGGTCCAGGTGGTGCGCGGCACTATCCAGGGCCGGCCCGTCGTGGCGGCCGTCATGGACTTCGCCTTCCTCGGCGGCAGCCTGGGCGCGGCGGCGGGCGAGGCGGTCGCCGTCGCGGCCGAGACGGCGCTCGCCGATCAGGCTCCTCTCCTGCTGGTGACCGCCTCCGGCGGGGCGCGCATGCAGGAGGGGACGCTGTCCCTGATGCAGATGGCCAAGACCGCGGGCGCGATGGCGCGGCTGGACGAGGCGGGGCTCCTGACGGTCTCGCTGATCACCGATCCCACGTACGGCGGGGTCGCCGCGTCGTTCGCCACGCTGTCCGACGTCCTGATCGCCGAACCGGGAGCCCGGATGGGCTTCGCCGGGCCGAGGGTGATCGAGCAGACCATCCGCCAGAAGCTGCCCGGCGACTTCCAGACGGCCGAGTTCCTGCTGGGACACGGGCTCATCGACGGAGTCAGGGCCAGGGCCGAGCTGCCGTACCTCCTGGGCACGCTGCTGTCGGCGGCGGCGAGGCGGGAGGGCCGCGACGGCGGCGGAGTCGGCGACGGCGGCGGCGGGGAAGAAGGCGGCGGTGGACGGGCACGGGAGCGGGACGCGGAGGACGTCGCGGTCCGCGATCCACGCGGCCTGACCCGCCGTCCCGTCGACCAGGCCGTACGGCTCGCGCGCGACCTCGGCCGGCCCACGACCCTGGACCACGTCGCCGAGTGGACCGACAGGTTCGTGGAACTGCGGGGAGACCGCGCGGGCGGCGGCGACTGCCCCGCCATCGCCGGCGGCCTCGCCGTCGTGGACGGGCTTCCCCTGGTGGTCGTCGGCCACCAGAAGGGCCACACCACGGACGAGCTGGTCCGCCGGAACTTCGGCATGCCGTCCCCGGCCGGATATCGCAAGGCCATGCGGCTCATGCGACTGGCCGCGAAGCTGCGGCTCCCGCTGGTGACGCTGATCGACACCCCGGGCGCGTACCCGGGGCTGGAGGCGGAGGAGCACGGCCAGGCCCACGCCATCGCCGAGTGCATCCGGCTCATGGGGAGCCTGCCGGTCCCCGTGGTCAGCGTGATCACCGGTGAAGGCGGCAGCGGCGGAGCGCTGGCGCTCGGCGTGGCGAACGAGGTGCTGATCTGTGAGAACGGCGTCTATTCGGTGATCAGCCCCGAAGGGTGCGCGGCCATCCTGTGGCGCAGCCCGGAGGCGGCGGGGACCGCGGCCGCCGCGCTGAAGATCGACGCCGCGTCCATGCTCGAACTCGGCGTCGTCGACGGCGTGGTCCCGGAACCCGACGGCGGGGCGCACCGCGATCCGGCGGCGGCGGCGCGGCTCGTCCGCCGGGCGGTGGTCCACGCGGTGCGGAGGCTGCGCGGGCGCGACGGCGCGGATCTGGTGGCCGAGCGCCGCGCACGATACCGGCGCTTCGGATCGGTCGACGCCTCCCTCAAGGAGAAAGGAATCCTTCCGTGACAGAAACGCTTCCTTCGGCCTCTCCGGACGCCGGTCCTCTCGACCCCGTTCCCGACACCTGGATCGCGACGGAGATCAGCACCGTCTGGCGCACCGTCGTCGACATGGTGGGCGGTGCCTCCCGGCCGCCCAGCCGGATCAGCGTCCAACTCGGTTCGGCCAGCATCGAGATGGAGTGGGGCGCCTCCCCGGAGGCCACCGCGGGCGTCTCCGAAGCCCCGGCCGCGCGGGCGGCGGTGCCGGGAGCGCCTGCTCCGGAGCCGGAGCCGGAGCCGCAGGTGTGGCACGCCGTCCGGGCTCCGCTGGTCGGTACCTTCTACCGCGCTCCGGAGCCGGGGGCCAAACCGTTCGTCGAGGTGGGCGACATCGTCGAGCCGGGCAGGCAGATCGGGATCGTGGAGGCGATGAAGCTGATGAACCCGATCGTCGCCGACACGGCCGGGCGGATCGTGGAGATTCCCGTGGGCGACGGGGAGCCTGTCGAGTACGACCAGCCGCTCCTCCTGCTGGAACCGTGGGAGGGCGAGTGACGGCCGGCCGACGTCCTGACGGTCTCTTCGAGACCGTGCTCGTGGCCAACCGCGGGGAGATCGCGCTGCGGGTCGTCCGTACGTGCCGGGAGATGGGGATAAGGACCGTCGCGGTGTACTCCACCGCCGACCGGGACTCCGCCGTCGTCAGGGCCGCGGACGTGGCGGTGCACATCGGTCCCGGGCCCGCCAAGCAGAGTTATCTGTACCCGCCCGCGATCGTCGAGGCGGCGCTCCGCACCGGGGCGCAGGCCGTCCACCCGGGGTACGGATTCCTGTCCGAAGACCCCGACTTCGCCGAGATCTGCGCGAAGAACGGCCTGGTCTTCATCGGTCCGAGGCCCGAGGTGATGGCGGAGCTGGGGGACAAGGCGCTGGCCAGGAGCCTGATGGCGGACGCGGGACTGCCGGTGCTCCCGGGCACCCGCGAGCCGGTCGACAGTGCGCCGGAGGTCACCGCGGTCGTGGAGGAGATCGGCCTGCCGGTCATCATCAAGGCGTCGGCCGGCGGCGGCGGCCGGGGCATGGCGGTGGTCAGGACGTGGGAGGAGTTGCTGCCGGCCTACCGCTCGGTCCGGGCGGCCGCGCGCGCCGTCTTCGGTGACGACCGCGTCTACCTGGAGCGGTACGTGGAGCACGCGCGCCATGTCGAGATCCAGGTGCTCGCCGACGAGCACGGCGGCGTCGTGCACCTGGGGGAGCGCGACTGCTCGGTGCAGCGCCGCCACCAGAAGCTGATCGAGGAGAGTCCCGCGCCCCGCCTCGACCCGGCCACGTCGCGGGCGCTCCGCGCCGCGGCCGTACGCGGTGCGAGAGCGGTGGGGTTCACCGGCGCGGGCACCTTCGAGTTCGTGGTCGACGGGCGGGACATCGCCTTCCTCGAGGTGAACTCACGGATCCAGGTGGAGCACCCGGTGACCGAGATGGTGACCGGCGTGGACCTGGTCCGGGAGCAGATCGCGATCGCCGCCGGCCGGCCTCTCGGGTTCCGGCAGGAGGACGTCCGGCACACGGGCGTGGCCCTGGAGTGCCGGGTCAACGCGGAGGACCCGCGGCGGGGCTTCGCCCCTTGTCCGGGTGTGCTTCACGAGTTCGTCCCGCCGGGCGGCCCGTTCGTCCGCGTGGACACGCACGCCTTCCCGGGCTGGGAGGTCTCCCCCTACTACGACTCGCTGCTCGCCAAGGTGATCGTGTGGGCGCCCGACCGGGAGCAGGCGATCGCGCGGATGGATCGCGCCCTGCGGGAATTCCGGATCGACGGGCGGAACATACGGACGACGAAGGAACTGCTGCGGGATGTGATGGCCGATCCCGTCTTCCGGTCGGGTTCTCACACCACGTCCCTGCTCGACGTGAGACCGGACGCCTGATGTTCTCCGAGAAAAATCGTGACGCTGACCGTCGAATGACGGTCAGCGTTCCTTTTTCGGTTCTTCCGTTAACGTGCTCTTAATACGATCCACGTTTTTGAGGCCGTAAAGGAAAAGGTCGAGGCCGAATTCGAATCGCGTGCTGTCGCTTCCCGCCAGGAGACTGTCCACCATGGCGGTCGTATGCGGGAAATGTTCCTTCGGCAGGCTCGCGTAATAGTCGCCCACGCGGCGCCAGTAAGCCTCGACGTCGGACTGCGTGGCACGCCCCCTGACGATGTGGTGGCTGACTTCGAGTGCGTCGGCGGTGACGTAGAGGGTCAACCGGTCGACCGCCCAGCCGCACACCTGGTCCGGCAGGCCGGCCGACCGAAGGATGGCCAGGAATCCCTCCGCGACCCACAGCCCGTTCGGCCCACAGGGCGCGTACGCCATGCCGATCCTGGCGATGTCGGCGTGGTCGGTCAGCGCGCGCCGCAGCGCGAAGGCGAGTTCCTTGATCTGCTCCTGCCAGCGCGCCGGATCGGCCTTGGGGACCGAGACCTCGCCGAAGACATGGTCGATGAGGAGTTCGAGCAGCTCATCCTTGTTGGCGACGTACACGTACAGCGAGGCGGACCCCGTCTCCAGCTCCTGGGCGACGCGGCGCATGCTGAGGGCGTCGAGCCCTTCCCTGTCCACGATCTCCAGGGCGGTGCGCACGATCAGTTCCTGGGTCAGCGGAGGCTTGCTGGGCGCGGCTTTGGCCGGGGTCCGCCAGGGCGGCGGAGGCGCACCAGGGGGGAGGTGACGGTCTGCCATGCTCGCTCCTCAAACTCTTGCTAACACCGTACTGGATTGGGACAATAGTCGTATAACGAACAGTGATCGGTGCCAGACCGACGTTCGGGCGACCGGCGAGGCGGGGGCCTCCCCGGCGGGAATGTAATTCTGCTTTGTCGCCCACGGGGGTGCCGCAATGCGTGACGCGATAAACAGAAGTACTTGACTTTATGGACACATTCTGGTCAAATCGCTACGCGGCCGAACGGTATTGACTTCGCTATTTCGTCCGACGCTTCGAGGGTTCGGCACCAGCACCACCTCGCACGACCCCTCGAAGAAATGACGGGGGTTGATGACAATGTACGTGAGCCTCTTAGGTCCCCTACAAGTGATTCGTGGCGACGATATCGCCACTCCTTCCGCGGGAAAACTACGACAGCTTCTCAGCCTGATGGCCCTGTGCGCGAACGGCATCGTACGGACGGAACAGATCATCGAGGAGCTGTGGGAGCAGTGCCCGCCGGTGAGCGTTTCGACCACCCTGCAGACCTACATCTACCTGCTGCGCAAAGATCTTGATCTCGGCCGGTCGCAGCCCACGCGGGTGTCCGGCGCGGGGGAGTCGTGGCAGCCCTCCCTGCAGACGTCCGCGTCCGGCTACCAGCTCTCCCTGGAACCCGGCATGCTCGACTCCCTGCGGTTCGAACAGCTCGCGGAGCGCGGCCGGGTGGCGCTGGACGCGGGGAAGACCCCGGCCGCCGCGGACACCCTCGCCGAGGCGCTTCGGCTCTGGCGGGGCCCTGCCCTGGTGGACGTGACCTGCGGGCCGCTGCTCCAGGCCGAGGTGTTGCGGCTGGAGGAGAACCGCAAGAGCACGCTGGAGAACCGCATCGACGCCGATCTCGCGCTCGGCCGGCACATGGAGCTCCTGGGCGAGTTGACCGCGCTGACCGCGAAGCATCCCACGCACGAGGGGTTCCCTGCCCGGTTGATGAAGGCGTTGTACCGCGCGGGCCGCAGGTCGGACGCGCTGGGCGTCTACCAGCGCCTGCGGTACAGCCTCGCGGACGAGCTCGGACTGGACCCCTCCGCCGACATCCGGCAACTGCACCAGAGCATCCTGAACGCCGATCCGCTGCTCGACATGCCGAAGCCCGAGAAGGTCACGGCGGCCGCTCCGGTGCGCGTGGTGCCGTCACAGATCCCGGCGAGCATTCCGGTGATCGTCGGCCGGACGCGGCAGCTCGCGGAGATCCTCGACCTGCTCACCGCTCCTTCACACGATCATCCGTCCGTGGTGATGATCGCGGGCCCACCTGGGTCCGGGACGACGACCATCTGCACTCACGTGTCCCGCCAGGTGCGCGAATGCTATCCCGACGGTCAGTTCTTCGCCCGGATGCTCGACCACGAGGGTCGCAGGGTGAGTCCCGCGAAAGTGCTGGAGGACTTCCTCAGGGCGATCGGGGTGCCGGAGGACCGGATGCCGCCGTCGGTCGTGGAACGCGCGTACGTCTTCCAGGAGTGGGCGCGTTCGAGGAAGACCCTGGTGATGCTCGACGACGTGGTCGACATCAGCCAGGTCGACTGGCTGCTGCCCGCCAACCCGGACAGCGCGTTGCTGGTCACCTGCCGGCGCAGGTTGTCGATCCCGTCCGTCACCACGCTGGTGAACGTCCCGCCGCTGAGCGTCGAGGAGGGCGTGCAGCTGCTCGTCCACCTGATGGGCAGGGAGCGGGTGGAGCGGGAGCCGGCCGCGGCGCGCCGCCTGGTCGACCTGTGCGACGGCCTCCCGGCGGCGCTCCAGGGGGCCGCGGCGTGCCTGCTGGTGCGCCCGCACTGGACCCTCGAACGGCTGGTCGCCCGGAAGGAGTACGAGCTGGCGGTCTGCGCCACCGCCGCCGTCGAGCCGGCCGACGATCCGATGAGCATCTGGGCGAGTGTCAAGCGGACCTACCAGATCGTCCCCCGGCCGGCGCAGATCGCGCTGGGCCGGCTGACGACGCTTCCGGCCACGGTGGTCTCGCTCGACCTCGCGGCGTCGGCTCTGGGGATCGACGAGCACCTGGCCGAGTCGATTCTCGAGGAGCTGGTGGAGTTCCAGCTCCTGGAGACGGAGTCCGACGCGGAGCGCGAGAACGGCCTCGACTACTGGTTTCTGCCCACTCTCCGCCGGATAGGGCACCAGCTCGCGGGCGCCGGGCACAAGCGGCACGGGATCGAGAGCGGAACCCACGGCGTCCACAGCGGGCCCCGGGGTGAGCAAGGGCTGTCCCGGGTCTCCTGACGCGCCGTGATCGGTGATCGGCCGGTTGCCCGGCCGATGGCGCCGCATAGGGTTCGGCCGGTGTTCCGGTGGCGCATGGTTGGCGCCGGGCCGGTGCTCCGGCGGTGCTCCGGCGGTGCTCAGTGGTCGGCCAGGCGATGGCCGGAACCGCGCCAGCCGGTGATGCCTCCCTCCAGGGGGCGGGCCCGGCGACCGTGTTCGCGCAGGAGCCGGACGGCCCGTGGGGACACGACGCAGTACGGACCCCCGCAGTAGGCGACGATCTCGACATCATGCGGCAACTCGTCGAGACGATCCCGGAGTTCCTCCAGCGGCAGCGAGACCGCCCCGGGAAGATGCCCTTCGGCGTACGAGTCGGCCGACCGCACATCGATGACCATGGTGTTCGGATCGGCGAGCCGCCCGGCCAGTTCGTCGGCGGTCACCCCCTCCAGGGAGTCGATGTGCTCCGACACCGCGTCCCTGAGATCGGCGAGCCGCTCGTGCGCGAAGTCGCGCAACTGGCCGAGGAACAGCGGAACGCGCTCGTCGGCCAGACGGTAGTAGATGCGCGTCCCCTCCCTTCTGCTCGTCACGAGGTGAGCCGCGCGGAGCTGTTGCAGCTGGGCCGAGGTGTTCTTCAGCGCGATCCCCGCCTCCTCGGACAACTCCTCCACCGTGCGCTCCCCCTCGGTCAGGACATCGAGCAGCCGCAGCCGCACGGGGCCGGCGAACGCCTTCCCGATGCGGGCGAGCTGCTGGTAGATCGGTTCCTCGGGGAATCCGGCCATGGTCAGACCATGTACTGGTCGTGACGGCTGAAGACCTCTGTCCACTCCTCGGGACTGAGCTCCCGGTCGCCGGCCGCGATCTCGGCGAGTTCCTCGAAGTACGACTCGCGCGGTGCTCCCGGCGTGAACAGCAGCAGCATCGAGGCCGGCTCGCCCGACTCGTTCCGGAACGCGTGCACCCCGCCCTCGGGCACGTACAGGAAGTCGCCCGGCGTTCCCTCGACCCAGCGCTCCCCGTTGTACAGCCGGATGGTGCCGGACAGGACATAGAAGGACTCGGTCATGGTCCGGTGGAAGTGCGGGCTGGGGCCGGACGGTCGCGGTCCCATCTCCCACCGGTAGAGACCGAAATGCCCGTGGGTCGAGGCCCCGGTGGCCAGGTGGTGGACGTTGGTCCCCGTACCGTCCGGTCGCATGATCAGGTCCGGTGGCGCGGACGCGGGCCGGAAGACCCCGCTGTTCTCGCCGTTCTCGCCCAGATAGCGCGCCTCGGGATACGACATGGCAACTCCTCTTATATTCCAACGATTTTTAGAATAGCACCACGTGCCGCCTGGATGTGGATCATTCGTGCGAGACGGGCACCGGCCAACCGGTCCTGCCCGAGGCCGCCTCCGATGTCCTGCCGGAGGCCCTCCCGGACGTTCCATCGGATGTCCGGTCCAAGACCCTGTTCGTGTCCGGTCCAAGGCCCGGTCCAAGGCCGGTCCAAGGCTCCGTTCGTGGACCTGCTCGTGTCCTGTTCGTGGACCTGTTCGGGTCGTGTCCCAGGGCCTGGGACGCCAGGCGTCCGCGACGGCGTGTCCGGCCGGTGAGCCGCGGCCTGCCCGCCCACCGTGGACCCATGACGAAGCGGCCCAGGCGGGCATCGCGGCGCGGAACGGCATATGACACGCGGCTGGTCATCGCCGCGAGAGCGTTGCGCACCTTCGGGTACGGATGCACCAGCGTCCTGCTGGCGGGAATGCTCGCTCAGGACGGCGACGCTCCATGGCAGACCGGGATGCTGCTGGCGACCGCGTCCGCGGGTTCGGTGGCGTCCAGTCTGGCGTTGGGGCTGTTCGCCGACCGCTGGGGGCGCCGTCGCGCGTTGATCGTGTGCGGATGCCTGATGGCGGCCGCCGGAGCGGTCTTCGCTGTCAGCGAGTCCTTCCCGGCCCTGGTCGCCGCGGCGTTCGTCGGCACCATCTCGCCCTCGACCAACGACAACACGCCTTTCTCCGGAGTCGAGCAGTCGATACTCGCGCAGACATGCGCGCCCGCCCGGCTCACCGCGATGTTCACCGTCTACAACGTGACGGCCCTGGCGGCAGGGGCGCTGGGCGGGCTCGCCGCCGCCGCGCTGGGGCTGCAACACGTTGTCTCGCCCGGTGACGCCGCGTTCGCGCTGTACGCCCTGCTGGCAGCCTGCACGGTGCTGTTGTTCCTGCGGCTCTCACCCGCCGCCGAAGCCCAGCCTGCCCCCTCCACTCTCTCCGAAGCCC
>NZ_JADDIL010000106.1:0-21867 GCF_020826795.1 Microtetraspora sp. AC03309
TTAGCTCAGCGGGAGAGCGCTTCCCTGACACGGAAGAGGTCACTGGTTCAATCCCAGTATCGTCCACATATGAGATCCCAGGCCCACGGCCTGGGATTCTCTGTTTCCCCGGTCGTCGGCCACGCGTTCACCGCTCCACACTGGAGCGATGCGGGCGAACCTCCTTGTGATCTACACCACCCGGCGTGAGGAATGCCGCCGCTTCTACGCCTCCCTGGGGATGGTCTTCCAGGCCGAGCAGCACGGGAGAGGGCCGTCGCACCACGCCGCGGTCCTTCCGGACGGGATGGTCTTCGAGATCTATCCCGCCGCCACGGGTACGACCGGCCCGCTGCGGCTCGGATTCGCCGTGGAGACCCTTCCCGGATACGCCGCCGGACGACATCTGCTCCATGACCCCGACGGCCGCACCGTAGAGCTGCACGTCGAACGCTGAGCCTCGCTCACCCCGTGCGACGGGACATATCGCGTGCGGCCGCGCTTGGCACGAACCCTCCCGCCTCGTTTACCGCCCCGTGGATCCGTGAGTCCGGGTGGGTCCGCTGGATACGGCTCAGACCGCCACGACCTGCTGACGCGGGTGGTCAGGTGTGGGCGACGGTCAGCATGTGGCCGGCGACGCCGAGCAGGGTGGGCTCCCCCTCCGAACGCCTGGCCACGCGGAGCAGCAGTTCGCGACGCTCCGGGTCGTCCAGCCACTCCTCCACGTCGGCGTACAGGCCGAACACGCCCTCCAGGGCGTACCGCCGGGCGCCGGGCAGGCCCGCGTCGGCGAACTCGCCGAGGATCTCGTCCGGGTCGTGGAAATAGGCGGTGGTGAAGCCGATCCGCTCGTTCCCGCGGAGCAGGCCGTGCCGCGCCGAGTCGTCCACCACGTGACGGACCGGCTCTTCGGCGTAACGGCCCGACCTGACCATGTCGTGTACGGCGGCCCACCGGCTGATGGTCGCCGCCGCGATCACCCCGCCTGGCCGTACGACCCGGCGAGCCTCGGCCAGGGCGCGCACCCGGTCGGTCCGGTCGGTGAGGTGGTACAGCGGGCCGAGCAGCAGTACGGCGTCGGCCGAGGCGTCGGCGGCCTCCAGTGCCCGCGCGTCCCCCTCCCGCGCCGTGACGCCGGCCAGTCGCGACGCCTGCTCCACGTGCATCGGCACCGGATCGATCAGCTCGACGTCATAGCCGTCGGCGGCCAGCCACTCGGCGTGCACGCCGCTGCCCCCGCCGACGTCCATGAGCTGGGCCGGAGCGGGCGGCAGGACCCGGCGCAGCACGTCCCGCGTACGCCAGAACTCCAGCCGTCCCCGGCCGGTACGCAGCCGCCCGTCCTCCCTCCCTCGCACGTAGTAGTCGAGGATCTCGGGCGGGAACTCCGGCGACTGGGTCATGCCCGCGAGGATGCCTCCCCGCCCACGCCCCGATCAACCCGATTTCGCACCCGTCGGCGGAACGGCCGGGCTCCCCGAGCGGGTCGCGACACCTCCGCCGCGACACCTCCGCCGCGATACCGAAGCGGCCTGGCGAGAGCGCCCGTGGAACGACCGCCGGCGCCCGGGGCGGCGGAATACCGCGTGGCCGTCGGCGGGTCCGCTGCGGTAGCGTCCCCGGGCATGTCGCTCGACCCGCATCCCACCCTGTAC
The DNA here is from genome assembly GCF_020826795.1 of Microtetraspora sp. AC03309. Lineage (NCBI taxonomy): Bacteria > Bacillati > Actinomycetota > Actinomycetes > Streptosporangiales > Streptosporangiaceae > Microtetraspora > Microtetraspora sp. AC03309. The sequence goes on from NZ_JADDIL010000106.1 coordinate 1,638, forward strand.
GGCGCGGCCGTGGCGTTGCGGCCTGCCACGGCCGCCGATGTTCCGGCACTCGTCACCATCCGGTCCACTCCCGAGGTGTACCGGTGGTGGCGGGGCGGCGCGGACCTGGCCGCGGAGGTGGCCGACGACCTGAACGATCCGGACACCGCCGTCCTCGCGATCGTGTGCGACGGACGCGTGGTCGGCCAGATCCAGTGGGCGGCGGAGGAGGATCCCGACTATCGGCACGCGAGCATCGACGTCTACCTCGATCCCGCGGTGCACGGCCGCGGCATCGGCACCGACGCGGTTCGGACGCTCGCCCGGCATCTGATCGCCGACCATGGCCACCACCGGCTGACCATCGACCCGGCCGCGGCCAACGCCGCCGCGATCCGGTGCTACGAGAAGGTGGGCTTCCGTCGGGTCGGTGTCATGCGGAACTACGAGCGTGGCCCCGACGGCACCTGGCATGACGGGCTCCTCATGGACCTGCTCGCCGAGGAACCGGTCGAGGGACCCGCCGTCTCCTGAGCGGCGCACCGCGCCTCTCTATGACCAGCACCGTGCCGCTATAACTATCGGTGTTAGTCAGCGCCGGGTGATGGTGTCGAAGGTGATCGCCAGTCCGGCGATGAGAGAGTCGAGGCCGAGGGCGAAGGCCCCTTCGTCGACCGCCTCCCGGTGCTCGGGCAGCAGGTGGGCGTCCCCCAGGTGCGGATATCGCGCCTCGTCGAGGGTCTCGTCCCCCGCGAAGCCCATCGCGAACGATCCCACCGCCGACCCGACGACGAAATAGCGCATGAGCGCCCCCACGTGGGTGGCCCGCGCGGGAGGCCAGCCGGCCCGGATCAGCCCGCCGTACACGGCGTCGGCCATGGCGAGCGCGGCCGGCCTGCGCCCCGGCCCGTTCGCCAGGTAGGGCACGATCCGAGGGTGTTTCCGCAGCTCGCGATGGTAGGAATGCCCCCAGAGCAGCAGCGCGGACTTCCAGTCGTGGGTCTGGAACGATGAGACGTCCACACTGGCGATGATCGCGTCGGCCACCGCGTCGAGGATCTCGTCCTTGTTCCGGAAGTGGTTGTAGAGCGAAGGGGCGCTCACCCCCAGCTCGGCGGCGAGCCGCCGGGTGGACAACACCTCCAGCCCCTCGGCGTCGATCAGCTCGGTGGCCGCGGCCACGATGGTGCCGGGGCTGAGCATCGGGCGGCTCGGCCGTCCCACGTCACGTCTCCCTCTCGCTCCGGGCGCGGGGCTCCGCGTCCGGGTGCCATGGTCCCACAGGGATCACCCTCCCTGGACGACCAAAACTAACAGTGGTAGTTTCCTCGCTACTGTAACCCAGAGTGAGAGGACCCCGATGGACCTGACCCTGTCGGAGGAGCAGCAGGCGGTACGCGCGCTCGCGGCGGAGTTCGTCAACAAGGAAGTGCTCCCGCACGTCCGGGACTGGGACCGCGCCGAGAAGGTCGACACCGCGATCGTCGCCAAGCTCGGCGAGATCGGGTTCCTCGGGCTGACGATCCCCGAGGAGTACGGCGGTTCCGGCGGCGATCACACGACCTACTGCCTCATGATCGAGGAGCTCGGCCGAGGCGACTCGTCGGTGCGCGGCATCGTGTCCGTGTCCCTGGGCCTCGTCGCCAAGTCGATCCTCACCTTCGGTACCGAGGCGCAGCGCCGGGAGTGGCTGCCGCGACTGTGCTCGGGGGAAGCGCTCGGCTGCTTCGCGCTCACCGAGCCCGGCACGGGTTCCGACGCGGGATCGCTGACCACGCGTGCCGTACGCGACGGCGATGACTGGGTGATCAGCGGCGAGAAGGTCTTCATCACCAACGGGACCTGGGCCGAGGTGGCGATCGTGTTCGCCAGGACCGGCGAGGAGGGCCCGAGAGGCGTCACCGCGTTCCTCGTCCCGACCTCCGCCGCGGGACTCGACCGGCGCGAGATCCACGGGAAGCTGGGCCTGCGCGGCCAGGCCACCGCCGAACTGGTCCTCGACCAGGTGCGGGTGCCCGGCTCCGCGCGGCTGGGCGAGGAGGGCAAGGGCTTCCGGATCGCGATGACCGCCCTGGACAAGGGGCGCATGTCGCTCGCGGCCGGCTGCACGGGGATCATCCAGGGGTGCCTGGACGCCGCCGTGGAGTACGCGTCGGCACGCCGGCAGTTCGGCAAGCCGATCGCGTCGTACCAGCTCGTCCAGCAGCTCCTGGCACAGATCCGGATCGATCTCGACGCCTCCCGGCTGCTGGCCTGGCGGGTCGCCGACCTGATCGACCGGGGCGAGAAGTTCACCACGGAGGCGTCGATCGCCAAGCTCTTCGCCAGTGAGGCGGCGGTGCGCGCGGCCAACAACGCGCTTCAGGTCTTCGGCGGATACGGCTACGTCGACGAGTTCCCGGTCGGCAAGTACCTGCGCGACGCCCGGGTGACCACCCTCTACGAGGGGACCTCGCAGATCCAGCAGCTCCTCATCGGACGCGCGCTCACCGGCGTGAACGCGTTCTGATCCGCACGTCCCGACCCGCGAAACGCGAGGAGAACCGATAGTGACCAGATTCCAGAACCGGACCGCCATCGTGACGGGCGCGGCCCAGGGCATCGGAGCGGCGACCGCCGCCCTGCTCGCCGCGCAGGGGGCGAGGGTGGCCGTGGTGGACCTCCAGCTCGACCGCGCGGAGGCGGTGGCGCGCGAGATCAGGGAGACCGGCGGGACCGCCGGAGCCTTCGCCTGCGACGTCACCGACGAGGCCGCGGTGACCGAGATGACCGGCCGGGTGGCCGACGAGTTCGGCGGCCTGGACATCCTGGTCAACAACGCGGGGATCACCCGCGACAACCTGCTGTTCAAGATGAGCCGCGGCGACTGGGACTCCGTGCTCGCCACGAACCTCACCAGCGTCTACCTGTGCTGCCAGGCGGCCCAGAAGTACATGGTGGAGGCGCGGTACGGGAAGATCGTCAGCCTCAGCAGCCGATCGGCCCTCGGGGCGCGGGGCCAGGCGAACTACGCCGCGGCCAAGGCCGGGGTGCAGGGGCTCACCGCCACGCTGGCGATCGAGCTCGGCCCGTTCAACATCAACGTCAACGCCGTCGCTCCCGGCTACATCTCCACCGCGATGACGGCCGCCACGGCGCGGCGCGTCGGCTCGACGGTCGAGGACCACCAGGATCGGGCCGCCCAGGCGACGCCGCTGCGCCGTGTGGGGCAACCCGGCGAGGTGGCGTCGGTCATCGCGTTCCTCGCCAGCGACGAGGCGTCCTACGTCAGCGGCCAGACGCTCTACGTCAACGGCGGAGCGCGCTGACACCGCGTCGTGGCCCGGGGTGACACCCCCGGGCCACGGCGGCCGGACTCAGGCGCCGAGCAGCTTGCGCACCTGGTCGGCGCCGACCGCGAGGAGCAGCGTCGGCAGGCGCGGGCCGGTGTCACGCCCGACCAGCAGCCGGTACAGCAACGCGAAGAAGGCGCGCTGGGCGGCCTTCAGCTCCGGCGTGGGCTTCGCGTCGGCCGCCAGGCCCGCCTGCAGCTTGGGCACGCTGTAGACGAGGGTGGTCAGCAGGTCAAGCGACCAGTGGTCGTCGAGCCCGTCCAGCAGCAGCCGCAGCGACTCCCGCTCGGCGTCGCCGAGGGAACCGAGCAGCTCCGCGTCGGGCTCGTCCCGCACACGGGTGCGCTGGTCGGCCGGCACCTGGGTGGTGATCCAGTGGGCCGCCCGGTCGAGCCGGGGCTTGACCTCGTCCAGGGAGTCGATCGGGTCGGCGGGGTCGAGATCCCGCAGGATGCGCAGGGTCTGTTCGCCGTCCCCGGCGGAGACGTCCACCACGGAGGCCAGCGTGCGGTACGGCACCGGCCTCGGGGTGGTGGTCAGCGGACCGGAGGCGGTGCCGATCGCCCGCGAGTGCGCCGCGACGTCGGCGGGAAGCGCCGTGCCGTCCGCGACCTTGCGCTCCAGCGCGTCCCACTCGTCGTAGAGGCGCTGGATCTCCTGGTCGAACGCGATCTTGAAGGACTGGTTGGGCTTGCGGCGGGCGTACAGCCAGCGCAGCAGCGGCGCCTCCATGATCTCCAGCGCGTCGGCGGGCGTGGGCACGCCGCCCTTGGAGCTGCTCATCTTGGCCATGCCGCTGATGCCGACGAAGGCGTACATGGGGCCGATCGGCTGCTCGCCGCCGAAGACCTCCCTGACGATCTGGCCGCCGACGACGAACGAGGAGCCGGGCGAGGAGTGGTCCACGCCGGAGGGCTCGAAGACGACGCCCTCGTAGTTCCAGCGCATCGGCCAGTCGACCTTCCACACCAGCTTGCCCCGGTTGTGCTCCGACAGCCGGACGACCTCGGAGAAGCCGCAGACGCAGGTGTAGGCCAGCTCGGTGGTCTCGTCGTCGTAGGAGGTGACCGTGGTCAGGTCGCGCTCGCAGGCCGTGCAGTACGGCTTGTACGGGAAGTAGCCGGCCGCGGCGGTGCCGTCGTCCTCGCTCGCCGCGCCGGAACCCTCGACGGCGGCGGCCTCGGCCTCGTCCACCGGGGTCTGCTTGAGCGCCGGGGACTTGTCCTTCGTCCGGTAGCGGTCGAGGATGGCGTCGATCTTGTGGCGCTCGCGCATCGCGAGGAGGATCTGCTCACGGTAGGCACCGGAGGTGTACTTCCACGTCTGGCTGATGGCGTGGAACTCGATGCCCATCGCCTCCAGCGCGTAGATCATGGGCGCCTTGAAGTGCTCGGCCCAGTTGGCGTACACGCTGTAGGCCGGTGCGGGCACGGAGGTCAGCGGCTTGCCGATGTGCTCCGCCCACGCGGGGTCGATGCCGGCCGGGACCTTGCGGAACCGGTCGTAGTCGTCCCAGGAGATGATGTGCACGCACTCGTATCCGCGGCGGCGGATCTCGTCGGCGACGAGGTGCGGGGTCATGACCTCGCGCAGGTTCCCGAGGTGGATGGGGCCGGACGGGCTGAGACCGGACGCGCAGACGATGACTTTCCCGGGCGCGCGACGCTCCGCCTCGGCGATGACCTCGTCCGCGAAACGGGAGACCCAGTCGGTCTCGGAACTTCCAGCCACGATCGACGCACCCTTTCTCTGAATCCTGGTTACCCATTCTCCCGGATGCCCGGGGCTACCTGGTCCCTCGAAGACGCGTCCGGCGGGTTCGCCCCAGGAATTCGGGCACGAATTCCCTGCACGAGTTCACGCGCGGATCAGGCACACGTAACAGATACGCGGGTCAGACGCGCGGATTCACGTTCGCCCGGTGGGTCACCACTCGTCCTCCGTGACAGGCATGTCGCGACGGCCAGGGTGAGGCCGCGACCATGGCCTGCCGCGGGCCGGACATCGCCATGGCGCCGATCGCGCCGCGGACCGCGGCGCGCGATACTCCCGCGATACTCCCGCGACGCCACTCCTTCCAGAAAACCAGCTTTTCCAACTAAATTTGTAGGAAAACTGTGGAGAGGAGGCGGCGATGTCCCTGCCGGACTTCCTGGTGATCGGGGTGCCCAAGGCCGCGACGACGGCGCTGCACAGCGCCCTGGCCCGCCATCCGAGGCTGCGCATGTCGGCGGTCAAGGAGCCGAAGTTCTTCCTCACGGACGGGCCGCCGCCGACGCGGGGCGGACCCGGCGACGCGGAGACCTACCGCGAGCACGTGTGGCGGCGCGCCGACTACGAGGCCCTCTTCGACGGCGCTCCCCCGGGCGCGCTGCGCGGCGAGTCCACTCCGTTCTACCTGTACGACCTGGCCGCGCAGCGGCGCATCCACGCGCTGATCCCGCGGGCGAGGCTGATCGTCGTGCTGCGCGATCCCGTCGAACGGGCGCACTCGAACTGGACCCACCTCTGGTCCGCGGGACTGGAGCCGATCGACGACGTGGTCCGGGCCTGCGCCGAGGAGGGCCGCCGCGTCGCCGCCGGGTGGGCGCCGTTCTGGCACTACGTCGGGCTCGGCCGGTACGGCGCGCAGTTGCGGCACCTCTACACGCTGTTTCCCCGCGAGCAGGTTCTGGTGTTCCGCTACCGCGACCTGGTGGACCGGCCGGAGGTCGCGCTCGACCGCATCTGCGCGTTCCTCGGCGTGGAGCAGGGGTTCGTCGGTGAGGTGCCGCGCGAGAACGTCACGGTCCACCCGCCGGAAGGCCGCAGGCACCGCGTCCTGTCCCAGCTCGTACGGCTGGGCGACCGGGTGGTGGGGCAGTCCCTGACGACGCCCCTGGAGCGGATGCTGCAACGTAAGGGACGCGCGCGCGAGCCGCTCACCTGGGCGCAGCGGCAGGAGTTGCTGTCCTACTTCGCCGCCGACATCGCCCTCCTGCAGGACGTGACGGAGGAGGACTTCAGCGACTGGCTGCGCCCCAGGGAGCGGTCGGGCGGCCTGGTGGGCGCCCGGCCCACCGGGCAGCGGCAGGCGCGCAACGGCCGCCCCAAAGGAGAGTGACCCGCCCGCCCCCAGCCCGCCCCGGGCCACCCGAACCGCTCGGGGCGGCTCCCGTTCACCGCGGAACAGTCAGCGCGGACCGGTCAGCACGGAACGGTCAGCACGGAACAGTCAGCGCAGTTCGGTGCGGAGCTCGTGGGCGCCGTCGGCGCGGGTGAGCTCGTAGTAGAGCCGGTGTCCGCCGGCGACGGGGACGATGTCCAGGTAGCGCAGCCCTCCCCCGGCGTGACCGGACGCCGCGGGCGCGGAGCCGTTGGCCGTCAGGGTCGAGGGGTCGGGGCCGGCCGCGACACCGGTGCGCTCCTCGTAGTTCTCCGCCGCCGACGCCCGGCCGTCGTAGTAGGCGGTGACGGCGCCGTCGCCGTCGAAGCGCACGGCGCTCACCCGTACGCCGCGGGAGTCCCAGGCACCGGGACGGCGGTCGAGGGCGGTGCCGTGCCAGGTCCACGCCAGGCCGTCGTGGCTGGTGGCGTAGTCGGTGACCATCTGGTCGGCCTCCCGCGGGTCCTCCAGCGGATGGCAGGACGCCCACAGGTGCCACAGGCCGTCCCGGTGAACGATCACCGGGTCCTTGACGCCGGTCTTGAGGTCGCCGGGCAGCACGACGCGGGAGGTGGCCGGGTCGAAGGCCGCCGGGTCGGCGGCCTCGACGACCTCCACCCGCCAGTGCTTGGTGCCGTAGGTCGCGCAGCTCAGGTACAGGCGCCAGCCGCCTTCCGGCGTCACCACGAGGGTGGGGCGCTCCAGCGACTCGGTGTCCATCTGCTCCTTGGTGATCGTGAGGAGGGTCTCGAACCGCTCTCCGTCGGCCGACCTGGCGACGGCGACGGCGTAGCCCCTCCCTTCGCCGAGGGGGCGTCGCAGCCGGTACGCGAGATAGATCCAGCCGTCCCGGTGGACGGCGCTGGGCGCGCCCGCCCAGAATCCGGGGCCGTCTCCGGGCGGGGGAACGGCGACGACGGAGCGGTCCGGCTGCGGTATGAACACGTCAATCTCTCCGTTGGTCACATGACGACGAGGGCAGCCGGAGTCCGGCGAGCTCATGGCCCCGCCACGGCTGTACGCCACCCTTATATCGGGAAGCCGGCGGCGTTTCCCGCAGGACGGCCGACCGGATAACTACACAATACCCACCTGTTTGCTTGGTTTGACTGTCTCACCTGATCAGGCGTGTACGGCCGGACGGCGGCGGGGACGCGACGCCCCGGGACGAGCCATGGGATAAGACTGGGACCATGCGCACAGCAGACATCGGAGTAACGGGGCTGGCCACGATGGGCCGCAACCTCGCCAGGAACTTCGCCCGCCACGGCCACGTGGTCGCGGTCCACAACCGGACAGAAAGCCGCACCAAGCAGCTCATCGAGGAGCACGGGCACGAGGGCGACTTCGTCCCGTCCGCGTCGGTCGAGGAGTTCGTCTCGTCCCTCCGACGCCCGCGCAAGGCGATCATCATGGTCAAGGCCGGGCCCGCCACCGACGCGGTGATCAAGGAACTCGCCGCGTGCATGGAGCCCGGCGACATGATCATCGACGGCGGCAACGCGCACTTCGAGGACACCCGGCGCAGGGAGGCCGCCCTCAGGGAACGCGGTCTCCACTTCGTCGGGACCGGCATCTCCGGCGGCGAGGAGGGCGCGCTCAACGGGCCGAGCATCATGCCCGGCGGCGCCGCCGAGGCGTACGAGACGCTCGGGCCGCTGCTTGAGGACATCGCGGCGAAGGTCGACGGCACCCCCTGCTGCGTGCACGTCGGGCCGGACGGCGCCGGGCACTTCGTGAAGATGGTGCACAACGGCATCGAGTACGCCGACATGCAGCTCATCGCCGAGTCCTACGACCTGCTGCGGCAGGCGCTCGGGCTCTCCCCGAGCGAGATCGCGGACGTCTTCCGCGAGTGGAACAGGGGCGACCTGGAGTCCTACCTCATCGAGATCACCGCCGAGGTGCTCGGGCACACCGACGCCGCGACCGGCCGGCCGTTCGTGGACGTCGTGGTCGACCAGGCTGAGCAGAAGGGCACCGGCCGCTGGACCGTGCAGAGCGCCCTCGAACTCGGTGTACCCGTGACCGGCATCGCCGAGGCGGTGTTCGCGCGCTCGCTGTCCGGCCACCCCGGCCAGCGCGCCGCCGCCCGTTCCCTCGCCGGCCCGGAGGGCACCGCCCCTCGCGCGGAGCTCGTCGACGACGTACGGCACGCGCTCTACGCCTCGAAGATCGTCGCGTACGCCCAGGGGTTCGACCAGATCACCGCGGCGAGCGAGGAGTACGGCTGGGACGTCGACCGGGGCGCGATGGCCACGATCTGGCGGGGCGGCTGCATCATCAGGGCCAGGTTCCTCGACCGGATCCGCACCGCCTACGACGCCGACCCCTCCCTGCCGACCCTGCTGGCGGACCCGACGTTCGCCTCCGCCCTGGCCGACGCCCAGGACTCGTGGCGGCGGGTCGTCGCCACGGCGGCGACGATCGGCGTCCCCACACCCGGGTTCTCCTCCGCGCTCGCGTACTACGACGCGCTGCGCCGGGACCGGCTCCCGGCCGCGCTCGCGTACTACGACGCGCTGCGCCGGGACCGGCTCCCGGCCGCGCTCGTGCAGGGCCTGCGCGACTTCTTCGGCGCGCACACCTACCACCGGGTCGACCGGGAGGGCGCGTTCCACACCGACTGGTCCGGCGACCGGGAGGAACGGCCCGCCTGAGCGGGATCGCCGGAAGACGCCCGGAAGGACGCGCGGCGGACACCCCGAAGACGCCCGGAACGCGGTACGGCTCGCACCCCTGCGCGGGGCGCGAGCCGTACCGGATTCGCTCCGGGCGCTCAGATCGTCAGAGCCGGCGTGCGGTTCGAGCCGTCACGCGTCAGTCGAAGACCGGCACCGGCGGCTCGGCCTTCTCCCCCTCGGCGCCGGGCGCCGTGGGGCCGCCGCGGAGCGGGACCTCCTTCACGAAGATCGCCAAGACCGGGACGAGCACGGCGAACAGGACCGACCACCCGAAGACCCCGCTGATGGAGTCGGCGAGCGCGCCCAGGATCCCGTCCTTCATCTGCGGGGGAAGCTGACTCAGCGTGGAAGGGTCCATCCGGCCTCCGGTGGACGAGACCTGATGGGCCAACTCGGGACCGAGCTTCTCGGTGAGCTGATTCGTCAGGTTGTTGTTGAAGATCGCGCCGAACAGCGAGATGCCGAACGAGCCGCCGATCGAGCGGAAGAACGTGGAGGCGCTGCTCGCGACGCCGAGGTCCTTCTGCTCGACGCTGTTCTGCGCGATGAGCATGGTGGTCTGCATCAGGAAGCCCATGCCGAGGCCGAGCACCGCGATGAACAGGCCGGTCGTCAGCGTGCTGGTCTTCGCGTCCTGGAGGGACAGCAGCCAGGTGCCGATGGCCATGACCACACCGCCGATGACCGGGTAGATCTTGTACTTCCCGGTCTTGGTGATGGCGCGGCCGACGAACAGGGAGACGACCATCGACGCGCCCATCATCGGCAGCAGGAGCAGGCCGGAGTTGGTGGCGGTGGCGCCCTGCACGGTCTGCTGGAACAGCGGCAGGAAGCTGATCGCGCCGAACATCGCGAAGCCGAGCAGGAAGCCGAGCAGCGAGATCAGGGTGAAGTTGCGGTCGGCGAACACGTGCAGCGGCATGATCGGCTCCGCCGCCCGCTTCTCGATCGGCAGGAAGACGGCCAGCGAGACCACGGCGAGCGCCGCCAGGCCGAGGATCTGCCAGGAACCCCACGGGTAGCCGTGCGCCTGGCCGCCCCACGAGGTGATCAGCACGATCGCGGTGATGCCGACGGTGAGGACGGCCGCGCCCAGCCAGTCGATGCGGTGCTCGGTGCGGTGCTTCGGCAGGTGCAGCTTGAGGATCAACCAGACCAGGGCGATACCGCCGAGAGGCAGGTTCACGTAGAAGGCCCAGCGCCAGTCAAGGTGGTCGGTGATGAAACCGCCGACCAACGGTCCCGCGATCATGGCCAGCGACATGATCGCGGCCATGATGCCCTGGTACTGCCCACGCTCGCGGGGCGGGACGAGGTCACCGATGATCGCCATCGCGTTCACCATGAGGCCGCCGGCGCCGAGCCCCTGGACGGCCCGGAAGGCGATGAGCTCGATCATGCCGTCCGCCGTGCCCCCGAAGAGCGACGAGCCCGCCATGCCGCACAGCGCGGATCCCACCAGGAAGATGATGATCGACGCGAGGAAGATGCTCTTACGGCCGTAGAGGTCGCCCAGCTTCCCCCAGATGGGCGTCGAGACGGTCGTCCCGAGGACGTAGGCTGTGGTCACCCAGGTGAAGTACTCCAGGCCGTTCAGCTCGCCGACGATGCGCGGCATGGCCGTGCCGACGATCATGTTGTCGAGCATCGCCAGCATGATCGCCAGCATGAGGCCGGGCAGGACCACCATGACTTCCCTCGAGCGCCCTGGCGGTGCGGCGGTTTCTGTCATCGACGTCCCCCTTGATATGTGACTTACTTGCCGACCGGTAAGCGGCAGAGGGATACGCTAAGCTCCGTGCTTACCGGCCGTCAAGTTAAATAAAGGAGTAAAGCAAGGCAATGGGTGCACAGACCGACACGCGGAGTCGGATCCAAGAGGTCGCGCTCCAGCTTTTCACCGAGCAGGGGTACGAGGCGACCTCGCTACGCGAGATCGCCGAAGCGCTCAACGTCACCAAAGCCGCGCTTTATTACCACTTCAAGACAAAAGACGACATAGTCGCCAGCCTCATGGAGGACCGGCTCAGGTCGCTGGACACGCTGATCTCCTGGGCCAAGGATCAGCCGCGCACCGCCGAGACGCGCAAGGAACTCGTCCGCCGATACTCCGCGGACATGACCCGCTGCGGGGACCACGAGGTCATGCGCTTCCTCGAACGCAACCAGACCGCGCTGCGGGGGCACGGCAAGGCCGAGATGATGCGCGCCCGGATGACCACGATCCTGAGCGTGCTCTGCGACGCCGACGACCCGATCGACATCAAGCTGCGGCGATCCATGGCGGTCTTCTCGATGCACGCGGTCTGGTTCGTGCTGCGTGAGGAGAAGGTGACCGACGAGGAGCGGTCGGAGGCCGCGCTGAAGGTCGCGCTGGACCTGATCGAGAGCGCCGAGGAGTAGAACCCACGAGAGGACGGGTGACCCCGACCACGCCCTTCGGAGCGGCACGGGTCCGCTGAGGAACCGCCGAGCGCTCAGGGCGATCTGAGGAACCGCCGAGTTCAGGGAGTCTGAGAAACCGCCCAACTCGGCCCCAGGCGCGGGCCAAGTGAGTTACAAGTCGCCCTCTTTACGGTGATCCGGTCCTTCATCTCAGGGATTAGGAGTCGCCGCCCATGGGCCGGATCTCATAGGAGCCACGCCAGGCTGCGGGGCCATGTCAGCACGGCACGGGTGATGACATGGCCGGAGCAGGCTCGCCCGAGCGAGGCGCGAAGCTCCAGCGGGAGCCGCCGGTCCCCATCGATCATCGGCTGAGCCGCCCGGCGGGTGACGGCGGCCGGGGTGATGGGTGACTCCTGCGCGACGGCGCGGATCTCCTGGCCGACGCCTCTCGGCCCCGCCGGAGTGCCCTACTGGCGCATGGGCCGCGAAACGACGTCCCTTGACAAACTTGGAGATCAACCATGAAGCGTGCATCAGTCGCCGTGGGTGTCAGCGTCGGCCTGCTGGGCTCCGTTCTCGTCTCCGCACCGGCTCAGGCCGCCAACGAGGTGTCCGCCCCCCTGGCCGGTGACGTGCCGGCCGCTCAGCAGGTCGCGGCGTTCTGGCTCGGCGGCGGAGGGGCCAACCTGAAGAACGCCACGCCGTACAACGTGCAGACCGTGGTCTCCGGCGAACGCGTGCCCGCCGCATCCGTCGCGGACGGCGTGCCCGGCTCCGTTCCGGCGTCAGATGATCCGAAGACCTCCAGCGTGTCCTCACTGGACGTCAGCCTGCCCGCGACCACGGGCAAGGTGTTCTTCGTCGGCGCCGACGGTCAGCCGCACTGGTGCAGCGGCACCTCCGTACAGTCGACCTACCGCAACCTGGTCGCCACGGCCGGTCACTGCGTGTACGACACTCAGAGCAACGCCACCGCACTCGACAAATGGGTCTTCGTACCCGGCTACTCCGAGGGCACGACCCCGTGGGGCCTCTACGTCGGGAAGCAGGCCTTCACTCATTACGACTTCGACGTGTATTCCGATTACAACCGCGACTACGCCTTCGTCAACGTCTACAACGGCGTTCTCTCCTCTCCCTCCGGGGGGCTGACCGACAGCGGGAGACTGGGCGACAACGTCTCCGGGCAGGGAATCGCCTACAACCAGAAGCTGAGCGCATCGGCCCACGTCTTCGGCTATCCGGCCGGCCCCCACCTGGACGGCACCCGCCCTTACACGGGTCAGACCCTCGAATGGTCCAGCGGGCAGAGGTTCGCCATGAGATTCGCCGACTTCCACGCCGACCAGGCGATCGGCGTCGATTCTCCGTTCACCGGCGAAGGCTCCCTCGGCTCCTCCTGGGTGCTCCGCTACAACGACGACAGTCGCCTCGGCTACCTCAACGGCATCACCATCAGCGTCTCCGACACCGACGGCGACCAGCGCTACGACACGAGCGTCTCCCCCTACTTCGACGGTGAGACGTACGGCGTCTACTCCGCGGCCACGAAGATCTGGTCCGGCTCGATCGTGTAGCCGCTACGGATAACGGCCGGGGTGTACACGCGCGCCCGGCGGGGAACGTATGGTTCCCCCGTCGATCGGTCGCCGGCCAAGGGCTCGGCCCGCACGCATGGTCGCGCCCCGCCGCCCCGTTCGGCGGCGGAGCGCTTTCATGATCGCGCGTCACCCATGCGCGCGGATCGTGGCTGTCACCGGATGGCGCCGGAGGATCGCGGAGGATCCGGAACGGCGTCGTCACGGGTCAGCGCGCGGATCGACTCGGTATCCAGCCACAACAGGAGGACGGCATGCTCTTCGGCGTCGAACACGTAAAGCGCTACGTCGAGACCGACGGCGCGGAAGGCCACGACTGGCAGGGGACGACGGTCGCGATCCTCACGACGACCGGCCGCAAGTCGGGGATCAGGCGCAGCACCCCGCTCATCTACCAGAAGTACGGCGACGCCTACCTGGTGGTGGCGTCAAAGGGCGGGGCCGACGAGCCACCGCTCTGGTATCGGAACCTGGAGGCCGATCCCAACGTGGAGTTCCAGGTCAGGGGAGAGAGGTTCGCCGCCGTCGCGCGTACGGCGACGCCAGAGGAGAAGCCGGACATGTGGCGGGCGATGACCGCCACCTGGCCCGCCTACGACGATTACCAGCGGAAGACCGCGCGGGAGATCCCCGTCATCATCATCGAACGGGCCTGACCGAACGGGCACCGGCCGGCCGGGGCGACCCGGCCCGCCGGCCGACCCGGCCCGTCCGCCCCCTTGTCTCGGCACCATTGTCTGAGCCGGCCCCGAAAGCGGTGCCGCGCGTGCCATCCGGAGAGGCCCGTCATCCGGACCGCGCGGCCTGGACCATCCCCCTGGCCGTCATCAGAGCCGGAGCGGTGGCGATCGCCCGCGGCGAGGGATATCTTTCGGCTGCAGCATCCAGCGGACGGGGAGGTTCGTTGAGCGACGGCCGCACCGCGGAAATCATGATCGCCGAGGCCCGGAAGGCGTTCTGGGTCATGGTCGGCTTCCTCGGCCTCATCTGGGTCATCCAGGTCGTGAACTGGGCCGGCGACTACGGGCTCAGCTACAGCTACGGGATCAGGTCCTGGGAGCTGGACGGCCTGCCCGGCATCGTCTCCGCTCCGTTCCTGCACTGGAGTTGGGCCCACATCGAGGGCAACTCCGGCCCCCTGTTCATCTTCGGATTCCTCGCGGCGTATCGAGGGGTGAAGAAGTTTCTGGGGGTGACCGCCCTGATCGCCGTCGCGAGCGGGCTCGGTGCCTGGTTCACCGCCGCCCCCTCGACCGTCGGAGCCGGGGCGAGCGGGCTGGTGTTCGGCTACTTCGGATACATCCTGGTACGCGGGGCGTTCGACCGGCACCTGATCGACATCGTGATCGGCGTGGTCATGGGGCTGTGTTTCGCCTACCAGTTCACCGGGCTCCTGCCGGCCGAAGGGATCGGCTGGCAGGCGCACCTGTTCGGATTCGTGGGCGGCATCGCCGGCGGCTATCTGTTCCGTGACCGCCGGCCCGCCGTCTCCCCCGACCGGGAGAGCCGGTCGCCCAAGTCCACAGGGACCACGGCCACGGGCGACTCCCGGTCGGCGCTGCTCAAGGAGATCGAGGATCTCGGGCTCTGAAGCCGGGGTCCGGTTCCCGGCGGGCCCGGTCAGGCGGCGGGCGGAAGCCTGCGGAGGATCTCCTGCAGCATCTCGCCATGCGACTTCAGGATCACCTCGACCCCGTCCAGGCGATGCTCGACCTTTGCGAGCCGGTTCTCGACGTTGGTGAGACGGTTCTCGACGTTGGTGAGACGGTTCTCGACATTCGTGAGGCGGCTCTCGACGTCCGTGAGGCGGCTCTCGACGTTGGTGAGGCGCTCGTCGAAGCGATCCATCCGCTCTTCAAAGCGGTCCATCCGTTCCTCGAAGCGGTCCATCCGCTCCTCAAGCCTGCCGACGCGCGTGCCGAGCGCGTCGAACCGCTCGTTCATCTCTGTGCGCAGTTCCTTGATCTCGATCTGCACGAAGCCGACGCATTCCGCGGTGGCCTCGTAACGCCGCTGCGCCAGCCCGGCGAAGTGACTCACGGTCTTCACCTGTCCTTCGAGCACGGTGACCCGCCTGTCCAAGCTCTCAATTGTCACGGTCAACGTACCAGTTCCTTTCGGGGGGCCTGTGATGGAACAGTCGCTGACAGTAACGGACCCCAAGGCGAATGGCCGTTCACCGAAAGGCGTTCAGGTTGGGGTTCCTTCTACCGGGGGAGAGAAGCTTCGTCCCCCACGAACCCGCCGGTCGGACCGCCGTGTCCGGCTGCGACAGCCGTACGGCGATCCCGGCGTCCCGCTCGGTGTCACGGAAGTCGCGGAAGTGACGGAAGTCGCGGAAGTCGCGGAAACCGAAATAGCCGCTCAGGTCGATGGCGCACGACCCCCGGGGCCGGCCGAAACGCCCTCGACGATTTCGGCTCTCCGCCGGCCCGGCGGCGGGGGGATCATCGGTCCGCATGTGTCAGCGTGGCCATCTCCGGGGAGCCGGTAACTTAGCAGACGCCGCACGACGGCCGTGCGGCGTTTCCGCTCCCACGTGGAGACGGATATCTCCAGACTTAAGGTGATTTGATAACCAGCATGAATCTCATCGGGCGCCTTCCGGCCGACAGTGACGCCGACTCGCTCTACGAGGCGTTCAGCGCCTGGAACACCGAGCGAGGGCTCACGCTGTACCCGGCGCAGGAGGAGGCGCTGATCGAGGTCGTCTCCGGCAACAACGTGATCCTGGCCACCCCGACCGGGTCGGGCAAGAGCCTGGTCGCCGCCGGGGCCCACTTCGCGGCCCTCGCGAGGGACGAGGTGAGCTTCTACACCGCGCCGATCAAGGCGCTGGTGTCGGAGAAGTTCTTCGACCTGTGCGCGATCTTCGGCACCGAGAACGTCGGGATGATGACCGGTGACGCCTCGGTCAACTCCGATGCCCCGATCATCTGCTGCACCGCGGAGATCCTCGCCCAGATGGCGCTGAGGGACGGCGCGGACGCCGACGTCGGCACCGTCATCATGGACGAGTTCCACTTCTACGCCGAGCCTGACCGCGGCTGGGCCTGGCAGGTGCCGCTGCTGGAGCTGCCGCAGGCCCAGTTCGTGCTGATGTCGGCCACGCTGGGAGACGTCGAGCGGTTCGAGAAGGACCTCACCCGCCGGACGGGACGCCCCACCGCCGTGGTGAAGAACGCCGAGCGGCCGGTGCCGCTGCTCTACTCCTACCGGGTGACGCCGCTGCACGAGACCCTGGAGGAGCTGCTGTCGACGCAGCAGGCCCCGGTCTACGTCGTGCACTTCACCCAGGCGGCCGCGATGGAGCGGGCCCAGTCCCTGATGAGCATCAACATGTGCTCGAAGGCCGAGAAGGAGGCCATCGCCGCGCTCATCGGCAACTTCCGGTTCACCACGCGCTTCGGGCGAGCCCTCTCCCGCCTCGTACGGCACGGCATCGGCGTGCACCACGCCGGGATGCTCCCGAAATACCGCCGCCTGGTGGAACGGCTCGCGCAGGCGGGCCTGCTCAAGGTCATCTGCGGCACCGACACGCTGGGCGTGGGGGTCAACGTGCCGATCCGCACGGTGTTGTTCACCGCCCTGTCGAAGTTCGACGGCAACCGGGTGCGCAGGCTGCGCGCCCGCGAGTTCCACCAGATCGCCGGACGCGCCGGCCGGGCCGGGTTCGACACCGTCGGCTACGTCGTGTGCCAGGCGCCGGACCACGTGATCGAGAACGAGAGGGCGTTGGCCAAGATCGGCGACGACCCCAAGCGGAGGCGCGGCTACGCCCGCAAGAAGCCCCCGGAGGGTTTCGTCGGCTGGAGCGAGGACACCTTCGAGAAGCTGCAGACGGCCGAGCCCGAGCCGCTGACCTCCCGGTTCAAGGTCAGCAACGCGATGCTGCTGTCGGTGATCAACCGGCCGGGCGACTGCTTCCAGGCGATGAAGCGGCTGCTCACCGACAACCACGAGGATCGCAAGGCGCAGCGGCGGCACATCAGCCACGCGATCGCGATCTACCGCTCGCTGCTCGCCGGCGGCATCGTCGAGACGCTCAAGGAGCCGGACGAGCACGGCCGCAGGGCCCGCCTCACCGTGGACCTCCAGGAGGACTTCGCGCTCAACCAGGCGCTGTCCACTTTCGCGCTCGCGGCGTTCGAGCTACTCAACCCCGAGTCGCCGACGTACGCGCTCGACATCGTCTCGATCATCGAGTCGACGCTGGACGATCCGCGCCAGATCCTGCACGCGCAGCTCAACAAGGTGCGTGGCGAGGCCGTCGCCCAGATGAAGGCCGACGGTGTCGAGTACGAGGAGCGCATGGAGCGCCTCGCCGAGATCACCTACCCGATGCCGCTCGCCGACCTGCTGTTCGGCGCGTACGAGACCTACCGGCGCGGCCATCCATGGGTCGGCGACCACACGGTCAGTCCCAAGACGATCGTGCGGGACATGTACGAGCGCGCGATGACCTTCACCGACTACATCCAGTTCTACGAGCTGGCCCGGTCGGAGGGTACGGTCCTGCGGTACCTCGCCGACGCCTACCGGACACTGTCGAAGACCGTGCCGGAGCACCTCAAGACCGACGACCTGATCGACTTGATCGAGTGGCTCGGCGAGCTGGTCCGCCAGGTGGACTCCAGTCTGATCGACGAGTGGGAGAAGCTGGCCAACCCGTCGGAGGCCCTCGAGGCCGAGACCGAGCTGGAGTCCAGGATCAGACCGGTCACGGCCAACGCGCGGGCGTTCCGGGTGCTGGTACGCAACGCGATGTTCCGCATGGTCGAGCTCGCCGCCCTGGACCGCGAGGAGGAGCTGGTCGAGCTGGCGTCCGAGGTGGACTGGGCCGAGGCGCTCGACGCGTACTACGAGGAGCACGACGAGATCGGCACCGGTCCGTCCGCCCGCGGCCCCGCGCTGCTCCAGATCGAGGAGGAGAAGGAGCTGTGGCGGGTCCGCCAGGTCATCGAGGACCCGGCCGGCCACCTCGACTGGGGGATCACCGCGCAGGTGGACCTCGCCGCCTCCGACGAGGAGGGCCACGCCGTGCTCCATGTCACCGGCATGGCCCGCCTCTGAGGGACTGAGTCACCCGCCCGAGGTGGCGTCCTCGGCGTCCGCGCCGGGGACGGCCATCTCGTCGGGGTCGTCGAGCCAGCCGTGCGGCAGCATGACCTTGTTCCGCTCGCCGCTCTTTCCGCGCGGGCCGTCCGCCTCGGCCGGCCACGGCAGGCCGAGGTCCAACTCGGCGGCCCGCTCGCGCAGCTCGGCGAGACTCGACACGGTGGTGAGCGCGCGCCGCGTGTCGGCGCCGATCACGAAGCCCTTGAGGTACCACCCCACGTGCTTGCGGAAGTCGGCCAGCCCGTGCGGCTCGCTGCCGATGACCTCGCACAGCAGCTCGGCGTGACGGATCATCATGGCCGCGACCTCGCCGAGCGACGGCCGGGTCCGCTCCGCCGACCCCTGGAAGGCGAGGTCCAGGTCGCGGAACAGCCACGGCCTGCCGAGGCAGCCGCGGCCGACCACGACGCCGTCGCAGCCGGTCTCCGCCACCATGCGCAGGGCGTCGTCCGCCGTCCAGATGTCCCCGTTGCCCAGCACGGGGATCTCGGGCACCGCGTCCTTGAGCCGCTTGACGGCGTCCCAGTCGGCGGAGCCGCCGTAGTGCTGCTTCGCCGTACGCGCGTGGAGGGCGACCGCCGCGACGCCCTCCTCCGCCGCGATCCGGCCCGCGTCGAGGTAGGTCAGGTGATCGTCGTCGATGCCCTTGCGCATCTTGATCGTCACCGGCAGCGGCCCGGCGTTCTTCACCGCCTCCCGGAGGATGGCCCGCAGCAGGTTCCGCTTGTACGGCAGCGCCGAGCCGCCACCCCGCCTGGTCACCTTGGGCACGGGACAGCCGAAGTTCAGGTCGATGTGGTCGGCCAGGTCCTCATCGGCGATCATCCGGGCGGCCTTGCCGATGATGGCCGGGTCGACGCCGTAGAGCTGGATGCTGCGCGGGTGCTCCTCCGCGCCGAAGCGGATCATCTGGAACGTCAGCGGCACCCGTTCCACCAGCGCCCGCGAAGTGATCATCTCGGAGACGAACAGGCCGCCGCCCTGCTCACGGCAGAGCGTGCGGAAGCCGATGTTGGTGATCCCCGCCATCGGGGCCAGCACCACCGGAGGCCACACCTCGAACGTCCCGATTTTCATGGGTTCATTGTCGCCGCCCGCCGGGTGTGAAACGTACAAGATCATGGACGACGCGAATCGGCCGTGGATACCCTGGTCACGTCGAGGCGAGGAGGTCGTACATGCTCTTGCGACTGAGAATCGCGCTCCCGGACCGCCCGGGCGCCCTCGGGCAGGTGACCCGCGCGCTGGGCGCGGCGGGAGCGGACATCACCCAGGTCACCGTTCTCGACCGGGGCGAGGGTCGGGCCGTGGACGACTTCACGGTCTACTGGCCGGACGCGGCTCCGCGTGAGCACCTCGCCGAGACCCTGGAGAGCCTCCCCGGCGTCCGGGTGGAGGGCGTCTGGACGACCAGGGAGGCTCCGGGGACCTTTCCCGAGCTGGAGATCCTCAGGTTCCTCACCACAGCGGGAGACCGGGCCCTCGCCACGCTGATCGACTCCATGCCGGTGCTGTTCAGCGCCGACTGGGCCGCCGCGGGGACGGAGACCGTCCCCCGGGAGGTGGTCCATTCCAGCTGGCGGGCTCCGGAGGACATTCCGTTCCCCGAGGAGACTCCGCCGCGCCCGACGGCGAACACGCTGCCGTCGGGACTGCACCTGATCACCGCTCCCCTGCCGCCGCTGGCGCTCACGCTCGTGCTGGCCCGCGCGGAGGGACCGGACTTCCACCGCATCGAGGTGCACCGGCTGACCAGGATCCTGGAGATCTTCCTGATGCTGCCGGCGATCGAGCGGGGCGCCGCCCGGGCGTTCCGCAACCGGTCCACCAAGTCGATGTGAGTGCCGATGTGAGTGCCGGTGTGCGTTACGCACGCACGCCGGAAACCCGGTACAGTTGCGACAACGCCGTGAGGCGGACGCGGAAGTGGCTCAGTGGTAGAGCATCACCTTGCCAAGGTGAGGGTCGCGGGTTCGAATCCCGTCT